>JACMRC010000305.1 GCA_014376655.1 Mucilaginibacter sp.
CTCTGCCTGTGTTTTGATCTGTTCCTCTTAGCTCTACGTATACCACGTTTGGTAACCAGAAAGGGCCTCCTTCTATTTTTACAAATAAGCGGTTAAGCATCATTTGTTTTTGCGCTACTGTTGCGAAGATATGATATTTTCCGTCGTTTGCCTTCATCAAAAGCAGTGGAAATTTTTTGTATGATACAAATCTGACATCATATTGATCGTTTGACAGTTTTTTGGTTACTAAACCATATGCAAATTTACGCTGTATATAACTCAGTTCTTCTTTTTGCCCTTTTTCTGCATACCTTATCCAGTATACATGTAACGGATTTTCTGGATCTATCTTACCACCTGGCGCATTTAATTCATAAATTATGGTATTGGTGTTGGCAGTACGTTGCATGTAAAATAACCTGCTAATATTTTCGGCAGGTACAGGGAATTTATCTTCCGGATCATCTGTAATTGTAGTGGGTTTGGTAGCCGATTTATCAACAGTTTTGCTTGCCGGTAAATAAGAGCAAAAAGCAGTTAATAAAAATATAATAGATAATCTCATCAATAGGTAACGTTAATTTTTCTCCAGCGTGTCAAGGCTTTTTTTCGCGTCTCTTAATCGGTTAAATGCAGTTATGTTTGTTAATACAGCCAGTATGGTTATGGGTATAGTAAAAATAGACATGGTTTCAAATACGTGATACTTTATACCCGGTGCATATAATTTATAATTACCTCCAATATACAACGAACTTACGCCACATATTATGGCAAATAAGCCAATGGTAACCACACGCTCGGGACGTTGCATTAGGCCGCCTTTACATTCAACCCCTAAGCCTTCTGCACGTGCCCTAACATAACTTACCATCATAGATCCAATAAGTGCCATAAAGGCAAATATCGAGCTTAAAAAGTAGTGCTGTGCAACCAGGTAATAACATATACCGAAGAACATGATCAACTCACTATATCTGTCCAATACCGAATCATAGAGCGCGCCAAAGATCGATTTCATATTACCCAGGCGCGCAACCTGTCCGTCAAGCATATCAAATAAGCCTGCAAATAAAATAAGGCCACCTGCCCAGCCTATGTAGCTCAAATCGCCACGGTTACCTTCTTCGCCACCTATAATAAATATCACAGCAACACCAATATTTAATACAAAGCCAATAGAGGTAACCATGTTAGGGGTAAGGCCCAGTTTTATTAAAACTTTAACAAAAGGGTCTATAACCTTGTAGATGCCTAATTGCAGACTTGTACGTAGTGAAGTTTGCTGTTCCATTAATTAAAAATCAAATTTTGCTCTTACACGAATACCAAATGGCGATACGTTTGGATGATCCAGGTAATTAAATCTCTTAACCGCGTCCACCCGTATAAATTTAAAAATATTTTCGACACCAACACTACCCTCAATATAAGGCGTATTCCCTAACGAATAGGTGATAGGCTGACCAGTGCTTGTTACCGGGAACTGGTATAACGACGGATGAAGTGTCGGGTTATTATTATCACTTAACTGGCCGTAAATTGCTTTAAATGATGCAACCTCGCGTAATTTAAGTGCTTTTAACAACGGGATCTTATTGAAGAAGAAACCCATAAAGTGTTGATCAAGGTTTAATGATACATACTGATCACTAACAAACTCTAAAAAGTTCATTAAGTTGTATGAGTATAGATCGTAGTTATAGCTTTGGTTAGCACGGAAAACAGTAAGTAAAGGATAAGGCACCTGGCCAAATATCTTTCCGCCTTCAATAAAGCCGTCTACATAGCCCAACTGCGATAAATACTGACGTTTATCAATACGCGCATGTATATTCTTATAACCATAAGCGCCGCCAAATGCATTTTTGAAACCCTGCGTATAATCAAGGCTCATTATCGGGTCTGGCCCTGGTATTGGCTTGCGGTAAATTTTGCCCTGGAAAAATTTCTCGTTAGGGGCATAGCGCAATGTTAATGTAGCTTCTGATGTGGTAAGGTCATTTATCCTGCCCGTATTATTGATAAAGTATAAAGACCCGGCCGGTGATTGTGTCCATTTTTTTAATAATAGCTGGTACGAGAAATGGCTTTCATATTCATGCATGTACTCGAACTTATAAAAGTCATTATACAAATACTTATCATTAACACCACGTTTAAATGACAATAAGAAGTTGTCCTGTTGTACAAACTGTAAGGCTGCACCCGGTATCTTAGTATCGCGCTGGAAGCTTGCCCTAAGATAATTTTGCGGAAACTTATATATAGACTTATCATTAAGCGAAAACGTGCCGCTTAAAAAACCTTTCCATTTTTTATCTGTAAAACCATACGCTCCATACGTTTCAAAATAATAACGCTTGCTCAATTCTGGTGTTGTACGGCCGCCAAATCGTAGTTTTAAACCTTCTACAGGGTTGAAACTATAAAATGTATTTGATGGGCCAATCTCAAATCCTGGAAAAGTTTTATACCCGGCCAACAGCAGCGTAGCTATATCTACAGTGCGCTGAAACGACTTCATGTGCGATAAGCTATCAATGTTTTTATAAACTTTTGATTCGGCTTTCGTTAAAGTATCTAAACGATTTTGTGACCAAAATTGCTCGCTTCTGTGCTTAACTTCTTCTGATAATTCGTTCTCATCTGCTTTAGCAATGTAAGCTGTATCAGTCTGTGGCTTATTAACCACATAGTTTTTATAAGTAAGCGTACGGATACCAAAGAATCCACCTGTTTTCCTTTTATTAACACCGAAATCTGCCAGGGTATTACTTTTACTTAGGTGATAACGGCCATCGGAGTTTTTCTCGAAATCAAGATTAACCGTCATCGTCTTAACAAAATTAAGATTGATGTTTTTATTGATACCTAACTGTGCTTTTTGTACAGCATAATTGCTGTCAAGCGTAATATAGATCTTGCCCTGGAAAAGCAGGTCCTGTGTATTGCGTGGTGTAAAGCTTAGCTCAACAAGTTTCTTATTATCCTCGGTAGTTATTGTGTCTGATATAAAATATTTATAAAAAGTAGGGGCACCGTTAGCAATAGGGCTTAAGAAGTTATTTGTGATAAGGTTGATGCTATTATCATAGATATCAACCTTATTATACATGTACTTGAAAAACTGGCCGATACCTTCGTTATCAATAGCGCCACCAAAATCAACATTACGCTGGCCAAGTACTACTGTTCTTTCTTTTTCGGGATTTTTTCGGTAATAATATTGTGAGATCTTTTCGTCCAAAAACACAGGCAATAATGATGTGCCCGGTACTGTTGTGCTATCGCGATTGTCTAAAACAAACTTATATTTTCTAAAGAACTTTTTCTCGGCGATCTTGCTATTCAGGTTGGCGATAGAGAATTGCATCTTATCGTACTCTTTATACTCAACATAGTTATAATGCTCAGGGCGATTTTGTTCACGGTGCGCAATAACCTGGCGTATTAACTCAACCGCAGGGTTACCTTTATTGCGGTAACGGGGTTTTTTACCGGCCTTTATCTCTACTTCGCTCAACTCTTCCTGCGATGGAACCATTCGAATATTAACAACCTGTGCTTTACCCGGTACAATGTTTATTATAATATCTTTAAAGCCAATAAAGCTTGCTTTTATCTGTGTGTATTGTTTACTTGATGCTAATGAGTAGCGTCCGTCATTATCAGTAGGGCCAGCAATCGTACTGCCTGCAAAGCCAACAGTAACAAAAGGCATTGGCTCGTTCTTTTTAGTGCTACCATCAGTGATGATACCGGTAACACGTGTAGACTGTGCGAATAATGCTGAGGTGAAAAATAATAAGAAAGCTATAAATGAAAACTTTCGGTATAAACTTTTAAAATCCATGTACTTATAAAATACAAACTTGTTTGCAGGGCCTTTGTTTATAACTTACGCTTATTAGAAAGAATAAGTTTGAAGCAATTTATGCTACCATCAGGGGCTTCATTAAGCTTGATAATTAGCGTGCAAAGGTAAGTAAATACAATAGACTTCTGTGGTCAGAAAGTCAAATAAAGGCAGGGAATTAACAAAATTTAACAGGTTTTACTAAACGCTGACATTAGAAAAATTTTAGCCAGACAATTACCTGTAATACAATATTGGCGTATATACCCGCCAGTACATCATCGGCCATAACGCCCCAGCCGCCGGGCCATGCTTCCAATTTACGGATAAGTAAAGGCTTTAAAATATCAAAAAACCTGAACAGGATAAAGCCGATCAAGATATATGGAATAGTAACAGGTACAAATAACACAGTAATAAACATGCCGGCCAACTCATCAATAACTACCCGGCCATGGTCTTTACCCCAAATTGGTTCAACAATATTACCACTCCATACACCTAAGGCTGTTACCAAAATAATAAGCAGGATAGCATAGGGGATAGCCGGATCATTTTTAAAAAGAAAATACCAGCATATACAACCAAAAAAGGCCGCTATTGTACCAACACCTTTACCTAAGTAACCAATGCCAAAAACAGTAGCGGCCAGTTTATGAAATAGCATTCTTATTTTGCTTCAACTAAATCTTCGTAATAATCTAAACCTAAGTGAGTTATTAAATCTTCGCCCATTAAGTAGCGCAAAGTGTTTTCTAACTTAATTAATTGTTTAAATATATCATTTTCTGCAGGTAAGCCCGGTGCGGTTTGCGGCGATTTTAAGTAAAATGATAACCACTCCTGGATCCCGCTCATGCCAGCACGTTTAGCAAAATCACTAAACAAAGCCAGATCCAAAGCAATTGGTGCAGCTAAGATAGAGTCGCGGCAAAGGAAGTTGATCTTGATCTGCATTTTATAGCCCAACCAACCGAAAATGTCAATGTTATCCCAGCTTTCTTTGTTATCGCCATGCGGCGGATAGTAGTTAATGCGGATCTTATGGAAAATATCACCGTATAACTCAGGGTTATCTTCAGGTTTAAAAATATCTTCTAATACACCCAGCTTTGATACTTCTTTAGTTTTAAAGTTATCCGGATCATCTAACACCAACCCATCGCGGTTACCAAGGATATTGGTAGAGAACCAACCATGGACACCTAATGACCTTGCCGCAAGGCCCGGTGCTAAAATGGTTTTCATTAAAGTTTGGCCTGTTTTAAAATCTTTACCAGCAATAGGTGTTTGCGTCATCTTAGCCAGGTCTATCAATGCAGGGATGTCCACAGTTAAGTTTGGCGCGCCATTAGAGAATGGAATGCCTAATTTTAAAGCTGCATAAGCGTAGATCATGCTCGGAGCTATCAATTTATCATCGGCTTTTAAACCAGCCTCAAATTTATCTAAAGTGCTATGTACATCTGATGCTTCGTAGTAGATCTCTGTTGATCCGCACCATACCAATACTACACGATCAAGCCCATTCTCTTCTTTAAAGTTCTGGATGTCTTCCATTACCTGCTGAGCTAATTCATAACGGGTGCCAGTTTTAACGTGCGTAGCAGTAAGGTTTTTGGCATAGTTTTGATCAAAAGCTGCTGTCATTGGCTTTATTCTTTCTAATTCTTCTTTAACGGAAAATAACAAGCCCGGTTCAAGTACTTTAGCGTTCATGGCCGACTCATAAACGTTATCGGTATACACATCCCAGCCACCCCAAACAATATCGCTTAGGCTTGCTAATGGTATAAAGTCTTTAATTTTGGGGCGACGATTCTCGGTACGCTTACCTAAACGGATGGTACCCATTTGAGTATGCGAACCTATGGGTTGCGATAACCCTTTTTTTACCGATTCGACACCGGCAATTAATGTAGTTGCTACGGCTCCCAAACCCGGCAACAATATGCCAAGTTTCCCCTCGGCAGGTTTAATGTTGTTTTTCATTGTGTGAATTAAAATATATAGATATTAACGAAATTATAACCATTTATTATCCCTGTACCATTTAAGGGTTTCGGTTAAACCGGCCGCCAAGAGGTACTGTGGATAAAAGCCAAGCTCCTGCTTTGCCAGTTCAATACTGCACGACCAGTTAACAGCAGTTAACTCGTCCAGTTTTTCAAGATTTAAAATAGGGGCTGTATTTCTCAAAGAACTTGCTTTTTCTGACACTGCCGCAATTAATTTTACAAAATTTACCAAAAGATGAATTTTGAGCGTTTTTACGTTCAGGATGGTCTTTGTTAGCTGGCCTAATTCATACTTATCGTAAAAATTGCCATCGCTTAAATTGTAAGTGTTATTGACGCCGGTATATAAAGCTCTTATACTTGCCTTGGCTAAATCGGTTACGTAAATAAAACTTAGCTTTTGTTGGCCGCGGCCAATGTATGCTTCAAGGCGTTTACTTACCTGTTTAAAGAAAATAAAAATCCCTGTATCGCGTGGGCCATAAACAGCAGTAGGGCGTAAAATAATATAGTTTAAATTCTTTACTGCTCTAAGCTTATGCTCGGCCAATAGCTTGCTTTTTCCGTACGCCGTAATAGGGTTGGGGTTTGTATCTTCAGTTATAATGCCGTTCATGCCTTTTAGCGGGCCTATTGCAGCAAGGCTGCTTATTAATACAAACTTTTTTAAATTGATACCAGATTGTACGGCCGCGTTTGCAAGGTTTGCGGTATAATCAGCGTTTATCAGATCATATTCATCAGCTGATATGGCACGCGTGACACCCGCCGCATGTATGATATAATCGTATTGTTTATCCTTTAGTTCTGATTTTAAGGATTCAATATCGCTGTAGTCCAGATACACATATTGTATCGGCAAGTCTTTAAGATGATCTACTTTGCTGTTTTTCCTGACTGCCGCGTATACTTCGAGATTGTTTTGCAGCGCTTCAACTATAAGGTGATATCCCACAAAGCCGCTGGCGCCGGTTATTAAAACCTTCTCTTTCATATTTGCTTTTGGTACAAGCGGTATTTTTTATAAGGATCGCCTTTTATAGCGATAATAGCCTCATTAATCATGGTATTATTCTCCAATGTCCATCCGGCTTCTGCCCATTTTAACCCCCTTGCTGTGTAATTCTTGATGATGGTACCATATAAAACAGCCTCTATTCCCATTTTGCGGTAACCATCAATAACACCTAACGCATAAATGCGTAAACTTTGTATCTTCTTTTTGCCAAACAGTAATTTAAAGATCCCGGTAGGGAATAAGCGGCCTTTTTTAATGGTTTTAAAAATTTCATTATAATTTAACAAGGCTAAACCAAAGGCTACAATTTTGCCATCCTGCTCTGCAACTAAGGCAAAGTCTGGATCGAGTATCAGTTTCAGGTCTTTAGCCAACCAATCAAACTCTTCGTCAGTTAAAGGCACAAAACCGGTGTTTTGATCCCAGGCCGAATTATACACCTTGCGTAGTTTTACTGTTTCTTCCTTAAAGTTCTTCAAATCTACCTTGCGGATGACGATGTTGTTACGCTTTAAACGTTCTTGCAGGGCGTTAAGTAACCTTACCGATTTATCATCATAATTATTACCATCCCAATACCAGGCAATCAAGTCTACATCTTTGGCAAAACCAAAGCCTTCAATTAACTGCGCGTAATAATGTGCATTGTAAGTTTGCATTAATACCGGTGGGCTGTCAAAACCTTCTACTAACAGACCGCATGGCTCATTGGTTGAAAAGTTTACTGGACCTAAAAATCTGCCCGTTACACCCTTTTCTTTTAACCAGGTAGTAGCAATATCGAAAAGTAGGTTGGCGGTATCCTGGTTGTTTATACAATCAAAAAATCCAAAGAAACCATCGTTTACTTTATTGTATTCGTTATGGCTGTTGTTTAATATAGCTGCTATGCGGCCAACTATTTTGTCGTCCTCGTAAGCTAAAAAGCATTGCAGCTTGTTATGTTTATGAAAAGGATGCTTGGTCAACAGGTCCCGTTGTGCTATAAATAATTCTGGCACATAGTTAGGGTCATCCTTGTACAGGTCGTGCGGGAAATCAATAAATGCTGTAAGTTCTTGTTTAGAATTTACCGGTATTATCTTTTTCATGTGGATGGCAGAATTTTATTGGTAGTAAACAAAAAATGCGGCCATCTTTTAAATAGCCGCATTCTATATAGTGTTTAATTATATTTTCTCTTTAACGTGAAGTTCAACACCAACGTCCTTGAAAGCTTTGGTGATCTTTTCAACAGCCTCATCAATTTGCGCAAATGTATGCGTTGCCATTAATGAGAAGCGCAATAAAGATGAGTCTGACGGTACAGCTGGTGACACAACCGGGTTAACAAATACACCTGATGATTGCAGGTGTTTAGTTACCAGGAAAGTTTTATCGTTATCCCTAACATAAATAGGTAGGATAGGGCTTTCTGTTGGGCCAAGGTCAAAACCTTCTTCCAATAAAAGTTTCATAGCGTAGTGGGTGTTATCCCAAAGTTTTGGATACGCTCAGGCTCTGACTCGATAATATCTAAAGCGGCAATAGCACTTGCTACCGAACCCGGAGGCATACTTGCACTAAACATTAATGAACGTGCACGGTGTTTTATATAATCAATAGTATCATTATCGGAAGCTATAAAACCACCTAATGATGCTAATGATTTACTGAAGGTACCCATTATAAGGTCAACATCATCAGTTAAATTAAAGTGCGATGCGGTGCCCGCGCCTTTATGACCAATAACGCCTAAGCTATGCGCATCATCTATCATGATGTTTGCACCATACTGATCGGCAAGTTTTACTATTTCAGGTAATTTAACTATGTCGCCTTCCATACTAAATATACCATCAACAGCAATAACTTTTACAGCTTCTTCCGGCAGGATGCTCAACTTGCGTTTAAGATCATCCATATCGTTATGGGCATATTTTATAACTTTTGAAAACGATAAACGGCTGCCATCAATAATACAAGCGTGGTCATATTCGTCTAATATCAAATAATCATTACGACCGGTGATGCATGATAATACACCTAAATTAACCTGGTAACCTGTGCTAAATAATACTGTAGCCTCTTTACCTGTGTATGCTGCAAGCCTGTTTTCTAATTCAATATGTATATCAAGCGTGCCATTTAAAAATCGTGATCCTGCACAACCCGTTCCGTATTTATCGATCGCTTTTTTAGAAGCCTCTTTGATCTTAGGGTGATTGGTTAAGCCCAGGTATGAATTAGACCCAAACATTAACACCCTATGATTATCGATCATCACTTCAGTATCCTGAGCAGACTCAATGGGCCTGAAGTAAGGATATAATCCTTTTTCACGCAACATATTCGCTACTTGAAACTGAGCGATCTTCTCGTGTAATTTTTTAACCATGTATTAACCCTGCTTAAATTTTTTGTAAAAATACCATGAATAAGTTTATAACCTATATTTAGTATGTAATTTTTTTTAACATTCCGATTTTTGCAAATCGTAATGCACTTCCCACTCGGCAAATTAATTAAATTTTTTGTTTAATTAACGCCTTTATTTTTCATTTTTTTCAAAAAAGTGCCAAAAACATGGTTAATGATATGTTTCGTGTAGTATTTACGTAAAAATCTTGAGGCGGATTTCTATTTAAATTTTCAATACCTCATATTCGCACTTCCTAATAATTTAAGCGGAAGAAATCACGAACCCCCTCGCCCGTATTTTTGTTTTAATAAGATCCGCCGATCATACTGCATATGAAAAAATTACACCCATTGTTGATAATTAATTTTATCCTGATTTTAAATACTACTTCAATTTTTGCTCAAAGCGGTGCTGACACTATACCTAACGTTGTAACATTAAAACAAAGTATCTTGTTTGCATTACGCAACCAACCGACGGTTAGGCAGGCTGCCATAGATCGGCAGATAAATGAGCGCGATATTCGTATCAGTTTAGCAGGCTGGTTGCCGCAGCTTAATTCATCAGCTGCTTATAACCATTATTTTAAAGGCAGCCCGGTTGCGTCAACAACCCCGGGAGTTGTATCAAGTATTGTTGAATCTTCGAGCTTAGGCTTACAAGCCAGCCAGGTTATCTATAATAATGATGTGTTACTGGCATCAAAGGCTTCAAACTACTCGCGTTTATTCTATCAACAAAATACCCAAAGCAGCCAAATTAATGTTGTATCAGATGTTAGTAAAGCTTTTTTTGATGTTTTATTATCGCAAAAACAACTTAATATTATTAACGAAAATATTACCCGACTGCAACGCAGTTTAAAAGATGCTTACAACAGGTACCAGGCAGGTGTTGTTGATAAAATAGATTACAAGCAAGCTACCATCGCCTTAAACAATGAGTTGGCGGTACGTAAACAAACCACCGAAACCATTAACAGCAAGCTTGCTTATCTTAAACAAATAATGGGGGTTAACCCAAGCCTGAATATAAGTTTAGCGTACGATTCGACCAGCTATGAAAAAGAAATTTTTATAGATACCAACCAAACGTTGAATGTAAATAACCGTATTGAGTTTCAGTTATTGCAAACACAGAAGAACCTTAAAAACTTGAATGTTGATTATTACCGCTGGGGATTTTTGCCATCACTATCGGCAGTTGGGAGTTATAATTTAGCTTATTTTAATACCCGTTATTCTGATCTTTATAGCAACGCATACCCAACCGGGTATGCAGGGTTGTCATTAACGCTACCTATTTTTCAGGGCGGAAGGCGTTTGCAAAACCTAAGCAAGGCCCGGTTACAGATCCAACGTACAGACCTGGATATTGTTAACTCGCAAAACACTATTAATACGCAATATATACAGGCATTGGCCAGCTATAAAAGCAATTATAACAATTACCAAACGCTTAAGCAAAATGTGGCGCTGGCAAAAGATGTGTATAATGTAGTAAGTCTGCAATACCGCGAAGGAGTAAAAACTTATTTGGATGTTATTGTATCGCAGGCGGACCTGCGGACATCTGAATTGAATTATTATAATTCGCTGTTCCAGGTACTATCAAGCAAAATTGATTTAAAAAGAGCATTAGGCATACTTAGTGCTGAATAACTATTACTGAACAACAAATTACCATACATACAAAATGAAAAAAAAGCACCTATTTTGGTTAGCTCCGATTGCAATGTTAGCCATTGCATCATGTAAAGACAA
>JACMRC010000306.1 GCA_014376655.1 Mucilaginibacter sp.
TATAAAGTAACCATTGTTAACAATATGGGTAATGTTGTAAAAACAGGCACTACTACTTTGCCGATATGGATTAGCGATGTCGTATATTTGCTGCCGGGTACATATTTTATAAATGTTACCAGCACAAGAGATAATACTTTAATAGGCCGAACTACGTTTATAAAGTTATAATCGACTAATAAAGATTCTTAATGAAAAAGAAATTTATTTTAACCTTATTGTTTGTTATTGGAAGTGCTGTTGTGGTTTTTGCCCAGGGCCCCGGGCCTTGTAACGATGCCGACCCTGATGGCGTTACCTGCCCTATTGACACCTGGGTAGTAGCGTTTGCCATTATAGCGTTACTATTTACTATGCTTCATTTAAATCGTAAGCAAAAAAACACCGCAGTATTGGTTTAGTTATAACAGTTTATAAAAATATGCTGCGTTATAATGTAAGCATCAAAAAAGCCTTCTGAATAACTTCAGAAGGCTTTTTTGATACTATTGCTATTTATATAGAATTATTTTATGCAGGGCTTATCGTACCTCTTCTGCCCCTCGGCCTGCGGGCATCGCCCCGGCCACCCGCAGGTGCAGCTATTGATGGAGCTAAACTCAACTGATCTAAAACACCTGCTACTACTTCAGGTAAAGCATCTATATCTTTTTGATGATTACGATGTACCTCTCCTACGCCAAATCCCCGCCAAACAATTTGCTTACTGCGGCGATCTATCAGGTCAATAATTAATGTTCCTTCTTTATAGTGTTCCTGGCTAACACCCATGCCTCCATACATAAATGGCGCGCCATAAGCATAATAATATGGGCGATAATAACTACCCCAGCCGCCCCAACCACCGTAGCCAAAGCCACCATATCCAAAACCATAACCGGGGTAAAACCCACCATAATTACGATAATAATAAGTACGTGTGCCGGTGCCTACTACACTTGAATAGCTTACTATCAGATCAGGGTCGCGCTGGTTAAGCGTTAAACCTTTATTTACAAGAGATGATGTAGCGGAATCTTTAATTTTTGCGTCGGCAGCCATGTTGCTGTTTGCATTATCAGTATTACGCCCCGCCGGCATCCAGGCAAACGTTCGATATCTGCTTAAGTTTGTTCTGTTTAAACCTGCAACATAATAATCATAACTGGTACAAGCCGATAAGCTTGCTATAAAAGATAGCGCCAGTACTGCAAAAATCGATCTCCTCATGGCTTAGTTGTTTTTTATTATTAGACAAACCTTATTTAAAAGGTTTAACACTAAATTAAGTTTTTCCGGGTTTATATTTTTATTAAATCTTACACTAATCAAACGAAAAAAACCAATCAAAAATTGCACATTTGCTTACCCGATGGTGCCGCTAGCTTACGGGATATTTTTTTTGCATATTAAGCAGCATGAGCCAGTATTTTATAATAGATTTTGATAGCACATTTACCCAGGTTGAAGCATTAGACGAGCTTGCCCGCATATCATTAAAAAACCATCCCGACAGGGAAAAAATATACCAGGAGATAGAGGACCTTACCAATGCATCAATGGAAGGCAAACTATCATTTAGCCAAAGTCTTGAAAACCGCGTAAAACTTTTACAGGCTAACCGCGAACATTTAAAACTACTGATAACTCATTTAAAGAAAAAGGTTTCTACCTCATTCTCCCGCAACACTATATTTTTTAAAAACCACCAGGACGAGGTATTGATCGTATCGGGCGGGTTTAAAGAGTTTATTATCCCGGTTGTTACCGAGTATCATATTAAAAAAGAGAATATTTACGCTAACACTTTTGTGTTTGATGATGAAGGTAATATAACTGGCTATGACCGCGAGAACCCATTATCGCAAGAAGGTGGTAAGGTTAAGCTTTTGAAGGAACTTAAACTTGAAGGCGATATTTATGGCATTGGCGATGGGTACTCTGATTTTCAATTAAAGGAATCGGGTATGATCAAAAAGTTTTTTGCTTTTACTGAGAATATCGAGCGCAAATCTGTAGCCGAGCGTGCCGACCATATCACCCCCAGCTTTGATGAGTTTTTATACATCAATAAGTTGCCGCGTGCCATATCATACCCTAAAAACAGGATAAAATGCTTAGTAATAGGTAATGTTGAGGAAGAGGCGCTAACCCAAATGCAAAAAGAGGGTTATAACATACGCCAGCGCGATACTATCGAAGAAAAATATTTAGACGAAGCCGGTGTATTGCTTTGCGATGAAGATAACCAGCCAACACCAGAGCAGGTACAAAATGCAGGCAGGCTTAAAGTAATTGGTTGTTTTGGCAAAGTAAACCGCAAATTAGCAGAGGCAGCCTGCGAGAATGGTATTATAATATTTGACGACCCCAAGCATAACCCCCGGAATGACGACTTTTTACCTAAGCGCGTAATTGCCTTTATGAATGAGGGTAAAACCCATACCAGCTGCAATTTCCCCGATTTGCAACCACCACGCATTAGTAATGCGCACCGCCTGATACATATTCACAAAAACGTACCGGGGATATTGGCCAAGATAAATGATGTATTTGCCCGCCACAACATTAATATAGTTGCCGAATTTTTGGTTACCAACGAACAAATAGGTTATGTAATTACTGATGTAAATACGGGTTATGATACCGAGGTGTTAGAGCAGCTAAAAGCGATTGAGCATACTATAAGGTTTAGGTTGCTGTATTAATAGTTCTTGGATCATGGTTAATGGTTCATGGTAAAGTTTTCTGAAACTATGAACTTTCCTCCGGGAACGGCACTACTAACACCGGCACTTCTGATTGCCGCACTACATGTTCGGCAATGCTGCCCATAAGCAAACGGTCAATACCAGTGCGGCTATGGGTACCAATTACTATCATGTCGGCACCAAACTCTTTGCTGCAACTAATAATACCGTCGGCTGTGTCGCCATATTCGCTAAAGTGTGTTACCTCCAGCCCATCAGCAAATTGTTTTATAGTACTTTCTATAATAGCTTTTGAAGCATTATTTTGAATATTAATAATGTCTACA
>JACMRC010000307.1 GCA_014376655.1 Mucilaginibacter sp.
TGCTGCCTGTACCGCCGGGTAAGAAGTAGTTACCCCCATCATAGTAGTTGTGGTGGTAGTTGTTGTTGTATTAGTGGCGGTAGGCGTAACGGTCGACTTATCAGATTTTTTACACCCATTGGCAAATGCCAAAATAATTAAAGCGGCGGTTAGTAATTTTTGTGACTTCATAACAGGTTGGTTTATAAGGTATTTGTTTGTGATTGTTAATGTAAAGGTGAGCTAATTTCACATCCGGTGCGAGATGTGTCGACGAAGGAAGGTAATTTGTCGATGGAGGGTATACGACAATATTGCCATAGCGCATAACGCGGCAGTTGCACCAAAAAAAGTAACGGACATTATAAGGCGATTGCTTAGTTGTTAAGCCACCTCATTATTAAAGCAGGAGTTACCTTTTTTTAAAACAAACTAATCTGCCGGCTATTCAGCGGCTTCAACAACGATGGCTTTGGCGGGGCAAGGCTATATTGTGTTTTACCTTCGAAGGGTAGCTCGATAAACGGCTCCCATTTGGCAAAGCTGGCGAAACTTTCGCGTTGCAGTACAGTAAGTGCGTTTACTGTAAAAGTTTCTTTCCACTCCAGTGCTTTAAAGTAGGGCCATAATTTATCAAAGTCGGCAGCGGGTATATTGCGGCAAATGGTAATATGTGGCACCATAAACTCCTTAACATGCAGGTGATGTTTCAGCATCTTAAACCAATGGCTGGTTTCGGGGCTGCTGCTAATACGGGCGTAAATAGTTTTAAACTCCTCGCCATGGTTAAAATAATCAAAACCATTAATAGTAAGCGTTACCGGCGGTATCAGGCAAAGCCTTTTTCTGAATACTAAAATGCCCGGCTCGGTTAAGAAGGTTTTTTGCTGATGCAGCATTTTAATGGAGATATGCGCTGTAGAATGCATGCTCTCGTAATTGCCAATCACGTCGGCAGCATAAAATTTATGATTATGCACTACGGCTTTCACCTTATCCGAAGGAGAGAGCATCATTAAAAAATCTGTGTATCCTTTCATCGCCTTAAAATTTAATGGGAAACAATAATACTAATATTTTTAGTAATTATGTAAATTAAATTTATATTTGTGCTATGGAAGCTAAGCGCTGCATTGTACATATCGACCTGGATTCTTTCTTCGTTTCTGTCGAGCGTAAGTTTAATCCCGACCTCATTGGTAAGCCTGTTTTAATAGGTGGCTCGGCCGATAGGGGTGTGGTGGCGTCGTGTAGTTATGAGGCGCGTAAGTTTGGCATCCACTCTGCCATGCCTATGAAGCAGGCCATGAAATTATGCCCTCATGCTACCGTGATTCGCGGAAGCCACGGGCGCTATAGCGAGGCTTCAAGGCAGGTTACCCAGATAATACATGATAGTGTACCACTTTATCAAAAAACATCAATAGACGAGTTCTATATCGATCTGACGGGTATGGACCGCTTCCATGATGCTTATCAATTGGCTACGGATTTGCGGGCACGCATAACCCGGGAAACAGGCTTGCCAATTTCCTTCGGGATGGCATCGTGCAAAGCAGTGGCTAAGATGGCTACCAATGCCGCTAAACCAAACGGACAGCTTTTAATTGAGCATGGCAAGGAGAAACAGTTTATGGCGCCGTTATCTATCAAAAAGATCCCGATGCTTGGCGAGAAGACCTGCCAGCGATTATACCAGTTCGGCATAGAAAAGATAGGCGACCTGCAACGCGTCGAGCTTAAATTCTTAGAGACGGTTTTTGGCAAGCATGGCCGCTATATATGGGAACGCGCCAATGGTATTGATGATAGCGAGATAGTGCCGCACGGTGACCGGAAATCCATATCGACCGAAAATACTTTTCATACCAACGTTTCGGATCTGAAAACGCTTGAAACTTCGCTGATATCTATGACCGAAGAACTGGCTTTCAAACTGCGCAAGGAAAACATGGTTGCTTCATGCCTTGCCATTAAGATCCGCTTTGCCAATTTTGAGACCCATACCGTACAGGAAAAAATCTCCTTGACGGCGGCAGAGCATATCCTGATCCCCGGGATAAAGAACCTGCTAAAAAAAGCCTGGAACGGTCACCGGCCTATTCGATTGATAGGTGTGAAGCTAAGTAACCTATGCCAGGGCAGCTACCAGATCAACCTGTTTGAGGATAACGAAGAGCGTATAAAACTTTACCAGGCCATGGATAAGATCAACTTTAAGTTCGGCGAAAAGACGGTTTGCCGGGCAGCAGGTATGGCTATAGGGACAAGGAATTTTAATCCGTTTTTGAAAGATTAATCTTCCTCGCGATAGCTTTTTATAAAATCGTTATTGTAAATAGCGCCTAAAATATCATTTACGATCAGTTTTTTGGAGGTTTGATCGTTGTCCAGATCGGTGCCGACCTCAAACAGACTATCGGCATATTCAACCGCTTGTTGCTCGTCATCAAACAATAGCACCACATCATTATTTATCTCTGCATCTACGCCATTTGGCGGCGGCGGAACAGAATATTTTTCAAAACTATTAAAAGTAAGTTGTGATTGACCGGTTGATGGGATGGCGATACGTAGCATAATTTGCGTGTTAAATATGATTTATTTAATACTATATCAACAGGAATAAGATAAACCTGTTTTAGGTATTTAAGTTTTAAATACCTCAGCCTGCAA
>JACMRC010000308.1 GCA_014376655.1 Mucilaginibacter sp.
AAAGCTAACCGGCCCGCAATTAGATACACTTAAATATTTGCTGCAGCATAGCGAAATAAAAAAAATGCAATTATGGTCGCCAAAATCACATGCCATGGATGTGCCACCGATTATTTTTACGCTTTATTACAACGATCAAAAATTGAGTATACAAACTAACGTGCCGCCAATGAACATGTTTGATCTGCGGGCTTTTCTTGAAGCAAGCTATCAAAAAGTCGCTTTAGTTCGCGATCCGAAAAAACACCAATTTGTTGAGGAAAATGAACCGCTATATAAAGGAAATGGCAAGTAATAAAAAACTCAATTTAGAATGGATACCTAACGTCTATTCGGCAAAAGAAAATCATTCAGACCAAAAGAGAATCCCAAAATTAGTAACAGGCGATCAGGTCATCGTAAAATCAACAAGCTTATATAGAATCAAAGAGTTGGGTAGTAAACAGGGATTTATTACAAAAAAATCTTTTCGGTAACCAGGAGTTTGATTTGTTGCGCCAACTGGTAATAACTTTCCGCCTCTTCTTTTTCAGGCATCAAATTAGTGTCCGGATATCTACCCCTTACAGCGTAAGCATTTATATTTAGAGGCTCGATGGTTGCAAACGCCGGGTCAAAATTCGCGCATTGACTCAATAGAAAAATAATATCGTGTGTTCTTTCAACATCTAATCCTTTGTAGATTAAGTATGCTTTGAGATATTTTTCTACCGCTTGTTGACAATGAAAACAGGCATTGTCCAAAATCATCGGCTCTATTTCCAGCAGGCGTTGAGCGCTTATTAAATCGTGTTCGGCTTTAGCAACCCAGGCTTCTACATACGCTTTTAACGCCGGGGTCATATATTGATACCCTCTCTGATAGCTGTACGAACAACATGGCCGGGTAACGCTTGCTTTTCAGTTACCTCTTCTTCGCTATTAATTAATAGATCTACAGGTATTTGTAGTGCTTTAACAATGGCATGGTTAAGCAGCGTACTCCAGTATATTTTCTCTTTATCAGGAAAGGTTGATGGCGTGATGATCAGCAGGTCGTAATCACTGTAGCGGTCATCATCTCCCCGCGCGCGGGAACCAAACAACAAAGTCCTTGAACCCGGCAGGTTAAGTTCGACAATTTGCCTTATAGATTTATAGATTTCTGACCTCTCCACAATCAAATATACAAATTTGATTGAACAAAGAAGTTAAACACTGTTTAGTGCCGACCGCCAATAGTATCTGCACAAACAAAAAAGAGCAGATGCTAATTAACACCTGCTCTTTTTGAATCTGCGGATTTGCATATCTACTTATCTGCACATCACAGTTTAATCTCTTCGTCCTTTGATGAGAAAAAGTGGAACTCGGTTATCTGGTAAGCCGGGTTGCTTTTCACTTTTATCCACTGGCCATATTTAAAGAACCACTTAACCTGCCTGGTCATGATAAAACCCTGGCGGATATAGGCCTCGATATATGGGTGTACAGAAAGCGTAATGCCTTTTTCGTTTTGCTCGGTTAAAACAAAGTTGAAGTTGTTCTCAATATCGTCCAGCAATAAAATTGTTGGGCGTATGGTACCGGTGCCATGGCATGCAGGGCAAACTTCGGTGGTAACAATATTCATTTCCGGGCGTACACGCTGGCGGGTTATCTGTACCAAACCAAATTTGCTTGGCGGCAAAATGGTATGCTTGGCACGATCCAGCAACATTTCGGCACGTAAATAATCAAACAGGTCTTTACGGTTGGTTGGCTTGTGCATATCGATGAAATCGATCACCACAATACCGCCCATATCGCGCAGACGGAGCTGGCGGGCAATTTCTTTAGCTGCTTCGCGGTTTACCTGGTAAGCGTTCTCTTCCTGGTTTTCTTTATTGGCTGTACGGTTACCACTGTTTACGTCAATAACGTGCAGGGCTTCTGTATGCTCAATAACCAAATAAGCGCCACCGGCAAGGTTTACTGTTTTACCAAAAGCGCCTTTTATTTGTTTATCAACACCGAAGTGTTCAAACAAAGGCTCTTTATGCTTATGCAGTTTTACGATGCTTTCCATCTCTGGCGAGATATCTTTAACGTATTGCTTAACTTCCTCATACAAGGTAGTATCATTCAAATAAACGTTCTGAAAATCTGGGTTCAGGATATCCCTAAGGATAGTTGAGGTGCGGCCAATTTCGCCTAAAACTTTCTTCCCCGGCTCTACCGATGGCAGGCGGTTCATGAAGGATTCCCATTTCGATATCAGGTCAAGCAGGTCCTTTTGCATTTCTGCAACGCCCTTACCTTCTGATACGGTACGGATAATAACACCAAAGTTTTTAGGCTTAATACTTTCGATAATTTTGCGCAAGCGATTGCGCTCCGTGTTACTCTTTATCTTTTTAGATATTGATATAACATCAGAGAAAGGCACTAAAACAACATACCTTCCGGCTATAGACAGGTCTGAACTTAAGCGGGGGCCCTTTGTTGATATGGGCTCTTTAGCTATCTGTACAGGTATAAGCTGGTTCTTGGTTAATAAATCAGAGATCTTTCCTCCCTTGTTTATATCTTCCTCCAACTTAAAGTTGTCTAAAAGCTTAGACTGGTAACTTCCACCACGCACTTGCTTAGCCAGCTTAAGGAGCGTTTGCACCTGCGGGCCAAGATCAAGATAATGCAAAAATGCATCCTTCTCATATCCTACATCAACAAAAGCAGCATTTAACCCGGGCATGATCTTTTTGATCCTGCCCAGGTATATATCACCAACAGTATAATTGTTGCTGATCTGCTCTTTATGTAGTTCTACAAGTTGTTTATCCTGTAATAATGCAATAGTAGCCCCGTTAGGGGATGAATCGATAATTAATTCTTTTATCAACTGCTACTCCATTTCTTTAACAGTATCCCGATATATACGGGAACCGAATTTTTACTATAGGGGTAAAAACAAATACTGCAAGCGCGTTTATAGCGCTAAAAACTCAGGAAAATAAGGTGCTAAAAAGCAGAGCCTATTTTTTCTTATGCCTGTTTTTTCTTAAACGCTTTTTGCGTTTGTGGGTAGCCATTTTGTGTCTTTTACGTTTTTTACCGCTCGGCATAATGATAATTTTTTAATGTGTTAATTTTTTAATTCCTTAATATATTGGTCGATACGCTGGCCGAAAACCGGGTCGGGCATCAATTCCTTGCATTTTTGGTAAGCTGCAATAGCTTCAGTTTTTTGGCCTAACTGCTTATACGTTTCGGCCAGGTAAAAGTAAGACTCAAAACCAGGTTTTTTTGAAATAACCGTTTTAAAGCGTTGTACCGCCTTGTCATACTGGCCAGATTTCATCGAAAACAAACCTAAATTAAGATTCGCGTTAACGTTGTCAGGCTCTTGTGCAATAACCTCGCGTAATAAAGCAATGCCCTGCATTGGGCTTGCCCCGCCGTTTACATAAGCAACACCTAAACCGGTTTTGCCTTCAAGGCTTTGTGGTTTAAGCTTTAATGCGTTTGTAAACGCCTCAACAGCACCTGTAATAAATGCCGGTGTTACCGCGGTGTCCTGCGTTATTTTGTAAGCATCGTTAAAATGGTTGCCCGCTTTTAACCATGTATCAAAGCTGTTTTCCTTACGGGCAACAGCCTGGTAGTAAAAAGCTGCCGGTGCGGGTTGATTTACATCGTCCCACCGGGTGGCTAATTGTTTTTCTATCGGCAGTTTCGCAGCATCATCAGCTGCATTTGCTAACTGGCCCTCTAACTCATTTATCTTGGCCGATAAAGCCGCACCTATGGCCGCTTTAGCAGGTTCTGATACTGTTGCCACCGTAACACTTGATACTGCTTTACCTGCCGGGGCAGCCTGGGCAGTATCATGTGTTTGGCTTGCTTTTATTAAACCCTTTACCGGTAACGAATACAAATAGCCCATAACAGCCACTATGGCTATACTTACAACTATTTGTTTTTTATTCATTGGGGTAAATTATGCTTTAGATGTTTTGTTACCTGATTTAACTTTCTCAACAAAAGTTTTAGCCGGTTTAAAGCTTGGTACAAAATGCTCAGGGATGATTATAGCAGTGTTTTTTGAAATGTTACGTGCAGTTTTCTTAGCTCTCTTTTTAACAACAAAACTACCAAATCCTCTTACATAAACATTCTCACCACCAACCATCGAGTTTTTAATAACCTTAAAAAATGCCTCAACTGTTTCTTGTACATCAACCTTCTCAATTCCTGTTTTAGATGAGATTTCAGTTATAATTTCTGCTTTAGTCATATCTGATTTTACTTTACTTTATTTGTAATTACTTAACTTATTTGGGGTTGCAAAAGTATTGCTTTATTACTAAAGAGCGAAATAATTAGTGCATTTTTTTTCACGATAGTAAAAAGTGCTGCATAATCTTTACAATCATCACACATTTAAGCACTTAATCCTATATTTTTGTGGCACATGGATTTCTCTGCTGAGCTTGTAAAATGGTATAACGAAAACAAGCGCGACCTGCCCTGGCGCCACACCACTAATGCCTATATTATATGGCTGTCTGAAGTGATATTACAGCAAACCCGCGTTGAGCAGGGCCTGCCTTATTTTAACCGGTTTGTTGAAGCATACCCTACCGTAAGTGATTTTGCCGCAGCCGATGAAGATGAGGTATTGCGGTTATGGCAGGGCCTGGGCTATTATTCGCGGGGACGCAATATGTTAAAGACTGCCCGTATTGTGCAGGATGAATATGGTGGCAAATTCCCGACTAAGTATGACGAACTGATAAAATTAACCGGAATTGGCGAGTACACAGCAGCCGCGATAGCATCGTTTGCTGCCAACGAGGCGCGGGCCGTGGTTGATGGTAACGTGTACCGGGTTATTGCCAGGTATTTCGGTATAAGTGAGCCTATTAATAGTACAACGGGTAAAAGGATATTCCAAACCACGGCAAACGAGTTGCTTAATAAGAAAAACCCGGCATTGCACAACCAGGCTATGATGGAGTTTGGGGCAATGTTGTGCAAACCTAAAAATCCGGCTTGCGGGATCTGCCCGGTGCGGACGGGCTGTTATGCT
>JACMRC010000309.1 GCA_014376655.1 Mucilaginibacter sp.
GTATAACCTACCAGCGCAACCCTAACCATAGCCGTACGGTTTTTGCGCTGCGTTGCGTTTTGTTTATCTATTAACTTTAACCTGTCTTTAAGCAGATCTATCTTCTCCAGGATCAACCTACGGTCAGTTTCAATCTGGCTCTCACCTGGTCCACGCATACCAATACCACCCTTTTGGCGCTCTAAGTGGGTCCATAAACGGGTAAGGCGAGGTAGCAAATATTGTAACTGTGCCAATTCAACCTGTGTTTTTGCCTGGGCTGTTTGTGCGCGATTAGCAAAAATATCCAATATCAGGTTATTGCGGTCCAGTACCTTAACCTGTAGCTCCCTTTCAATATTACGTAGTTGCGATGGCGTAAGCTCGTCATCAAAAACAACAATATCTATTTCTTCTTCCGTTACAAATGCTTTAATATCCTCTAACCTGCCCGATCCAACAAAGGTCGAACGATCTGGCTTCTGTAGCTTTTGAGTGAAAATTTTAACAGTTTCTGCACCGGCAGTATCTACCAAAAACTGTAATTCTTCTAAATATTCTCTCGACCGTTCATCAGTTTCGTTGGCGGTAATTACACCAACCAACACGGCCCGTTCCTGCTTCACAGCAGTCTCATAAAATTTTTGTTTCATTAATGTTGATTTATCAATCAAAGTGCCAAGTTACAAAAACTGGTCAGTTTGTCATTTGGTACTATTAATACAAAAAGAGCGATAGGGTAACCTATCGCTCTTAATTCTTGAATCTTAACGCTTGATTCTAAAGCTTATATCAACAGCCTTACCGGCTCTTCTAATAATGATTTAAGTGTTTGCAGAAATGCTGCGCCACTTGCGCCATCAACCACACGGTGATCGCAGCTTAGGGTTACCTTCATGATGTTACCCGGAACAACCGCGCCATTTTTAACAACCGGTACAGCTTGTATGCCGCTAACAGCAAGGATACAAGAGTCAGGCGAGTTAATAATAGCGGTAAACTCGTCAACACCAAACATACCTAAGTTTGATATGGTGAACGTTGAGCCTTCCCAATCTGCAGGTTGTAGTTTTTTAGCTTTTGCACGTTGTGCAAAGTCTTTAACCTCTACAGAGATATGGCTTAATGATTTACCATCGGCAAAGCGGATAACCGGTACCAGCAAGCCTTCATCAACAGCAACGGCAACACCAATGTGGATATGCTCGTTAGTGCGGATCTTATCGCCTAACCATGATGAGTTAATAGTTGGGTGCTGGCGTAACGCGATAGCGCAAGCTTTCAGCACGAAATCATTAAATGAGATCTTAACCGGAGCAACCTCGTTTATCTTGTTACGAGCAATAATAGCCTGGTCCATATCTATCGACATGGTAACATAGAAATGCGGCGCGGTAAACAAACTTTCAGATAAACGCTTGGCAATAACCTTACGCATTTGGCTAACCGGTTTCTCGGTGAATTTCTCCACGCCGGTTACGGTTGGTAATACAATAGGTGATTTTGCAGGAGCCGATGGAGCAGCAGTTGCAGGAGCCGAACTTGCTGCTACTGGTTGACTGCCAGTGCTACTTGGCGTAGCGGCACCCGGTTTAAAGTCTTCTATATCTTTTTTAACAATACGGCCACCTTCGGCAGTGCCTTTAACGGCGTTAATGTCGATGCCTTTGTCTTTAGCTATTTTGCGTGCTAACGGCGATGCTTTTACGCGGCTGTCGCTATGTACAGTTTCGGTTTCAGCCTCGGCAGCTTTTTCTTCAGTTGCAGGGGCAGCAGCACTTGGCGCAGTTTCAGCAGCCGGAGCAGCTTCTGCAGGTGCATCCTGCAACAAAGGTGTAATATCTGTTCCTTCTTTACCAACAATAGCTATAATGCCATTAACAGGTGCAGCTTCGCCCTCTTTTGGGCCTATGTATAAAAGTGTGCCGGCTTCGTAACCAACAACTTCCATGGTAGCTTTATCAGTTTCAACGTCGGCCAGCGAGTCGTCTGATTTTACTTTATCACCAACTTTAAAGTTCCATTTATTAATGATGCCTTCGGTCATGGTGTCGCTCAAGGCAGGCATACGGATAACCGTTGCCGGGATGCTTGACAGATCAACCTTTGGCGCAGCAGGTTTTTCAGTTGCAGCGGCAGGAGCAGTTGCAGGGGCTTTGTCGGCAACCGGAGCAGGTGCTTTTTCAGCTGGCGCCGGTGCGGCACTGCCTTCTAAAGCTGTTTTATAATCTTCGCCTTCTTTACCTAAAACGGCAATTACTTCGTCAACCGGGACAGATTTACCCTCCTCAACACCGATGAATAATAATACACCATCCTGGTATGATTCAAAATCCATGGTGGCTTTATCGGTTTCTATCTCGGCCAATACATCGCCTGATTTTACCTTATCCCCAACTTTTTTATGCCATTTAGCTACCACGCCATCAGTCATGGTATCGCTCATTTTTGGCATTTTAACTACTTCGGCCATTATATCTTTGAATTATGGAATTATTGAATTAATGAGTTATTGATTAGCGAAAATAGTATTGAATAATGATATTTTGGTTGTTTTTTTTGATAAACCTCAGTGATTTAATTCAATAAATCCATAATTCATTAACTCAATAATTGGCTAATTGTTAGTCCATTATATATGGGTAATCTTTCTGTACGTAAACATCAGTATATAATTCTGACGCTTCCGGCCATGGCGACTCCTCGGCAAATTGTACAGCCGCGTCAACCTCGGCTTTTATTTTAGCCTCAATTTCTTCAAACCATTTCTCATCAGCATAGCTGTTTTTTTCGATAGCCACTTTTACGGTTTCAATAGGGTCTTTAGCTTTGTAGCTTTCCAACTCTTCTTTAGTACGGTATTTCTGCGGATCGGACATCGAGTGGCCTTTATAGCGATATGTACGCATTTCAAGGAAGGTTGGTCCTTCGCCGTTACGCGCACGTTGTACAGCTTCGTCCATGGCGTTATGTACCGCAACCGGGTCCATACCATCAACAGCTGATGAAGGGATGCCGTAAGGTAAACCCAATTTATAAATATCAGTTTGGATGGTAGTACGCGCTACTGATGTACCCATTGCATAACCATTGTTTTCACAAATGAATATTACAGGTAACTTCCATAACGCGGCCATGTTAAAGGTTTCGTTTAATGCACCTTGGCGCACAGCACCATCGCCCATATAGGCAACGTTTACAAAGTCGGTACCTTTAAACTTCTCGGCAAAAGCAACACCGGCACCCAACGGGATTTGCCCGCCTACTATACCGTGGCCACCATAAAAGTGGTTCTCTTTACTAAACATGTGCATAGAGCCGCCTTTGCCTTTTGAGCATCCGGTAGCCTTGCCATAAAGCTCGGCCATGATAGAATTTGAAGTTACGCCCTGGGCAATAGCATGTGCGTGATCGCGATATGCGGTGATCATGCTATCTCCCTTTTTTAACACAGACATAGCGCCGGCTAAAACAGCTTCCTGACCAATGTATAAGTGGCAAAAGCCCCTTATTTTTTGCTGACCATATAATTGCCCTGCTTTCTCCTCGAACTTGCGCATCAGGAGCATAGACTCGTACCACTTTAAATAAGTGTCTTTATTTATTTCGATTGAACTCATTTGTCAAACAACCAATTTAAGTATAATGCGCAAATCTAATTATATCTTCCAAATTATCGAAACGTTTTGTTAGAGATTAGAGGTTAGTTATGAGAGATTTGTTTGTGGGGCAAATAAACAACCTAAACGGACCCTTGCACCGACGTTAACTAACAAAAATAATACACTGATGATCAACTAATCACCAACCTCTAACCTCCAATCACTATCCCCAATTGTGGAAAACTAAATAATGTCAATAAAATCCGGCTTTTATTTGTGATTTCGGAAAAAATGGATAGTTTTGTATTCAACCTTATTCAAAGTGTGCAACATTGTGGACAGTTTGTCCGTTAAACAAGAAGAAACAAGGAATAAATGAAGAAAACAGTACTGGCCATTGCCCTATTTTTCAGCGTTTTAGCCGTTCAGGCCCAAACAAAAAGTGTTCCAAACCAGGCTACTGATAAGCCGGCAGACGAACAAGAGAGCTTAGCAAAGGATTATCTTTCTCAAATTATGCATGTTGCGGTATCTGCAACATCAAACCTGAAACTTTTTAATTTTGTATATGATTGGATAGGCACCCCTTACCGTTTTGGCGGTAGCTCAAAAAAAGGTGTTGATTGCTCTGCATTTACAAAACAGTTATATAACCAGGTGTTTAATTTAGATATCAAACGTAACTCGCGCGATATTTTTAGCATGGTTAGCCCGGTTGGTAAGGATGATTTAAAAGAAGGCGATTTGGTTTTCTTTAAAATACATAGCCGCAGTATATCGCACATTGGTATTTACCTGGGTAATAACAGGTTTGCACATGCCTCAATGAAAGGTGTAGCCATAAGCAGCCTTGATGACGCTTATTACAGCCGTTACTTTTACAAAGGTGGCCGCGTGCTGGCGCAATTTAAAGAAGAGTTAAGTGCATCGCCTGACGATAGCAAAGACAGTAACTAAATAAAGATATTTTATAGAGAAAGCCTTTTAAGAAATTAAAAGGCTTTTTTTATGCCTGATAGTTAATATTCGTCAGGGTGCTTTTTGTATAACTGGCCTATACCTATAAAAACAATAATTATAGAAACTATTAGAATGCCAGCTGCGGGTTGCTTATCCATCCCATTAGTAAATTGAGATATACCGGCATAAATTAAGCCTGTAGCACCTATCAGTGTAAGTATTATTCCTATAACTTTATTTTTCATTTAAGGGTAAAAATTTCCTTTATCAATAAAAGCTGGTTCAAATTTTCGCCAAAGATAATATTAATACTAATGGTGGCAAATAATGCAAATGAGCTATTTATTTATGGCAACAGGAAACGATAAATTAACACATAAAAGCGCCTGTCCATTATTAATGAACAGACGCTTTTATAAAAACTATATAATTATTGAGATTTGTGTGAAAGCTGGTCGCGAAGCAAACTAATGCCGGCAAAAAATATTATACAACCTAATAAGGTTATGCCTGCAAACGCACTCCTTGTTATGTAACTGGTTAATTCGCCTGCTACTGCAAGCGTTAACCCGGTAACACCTACTAAAGTTAATACAGTGCCGAGTGTTGATTTTGATTCCATCGTAAATTTAATTTAATTGGTCTGTAACATACCAATCAAATTAAAAGCCAACCCCTAATAAAACTTTAATTAGGTTCAAAGCAATTTAAAGCGAGAATGTTGCGGATTTTCATGGGATAAAAATCCCCAAAAATCCACAACATGTGGCAATATTTGTGCTATGCCTCGTCCTTTGTAACCCTTACCAAACTTATACCTGTTAAAAAAAATATAACTGAAAGTACGCCGATAACAGTAAGCTCGGTAAAGTCGTTGCTGTGTTGTATAATTGCTACGCCGGTGTAAATTAATCCAATAATGCCCAAAATGGTTAGTATTGTTCCAAAAGTTCTTTTTACGTTCATGATGTTGTTGATTTTTTATTTAATAATTCTGTTGAATAAATAACCCTATATTTATTTCACTAAATCTATAAAACCATGACAAGCCAAATAGTTTCATTAGTATTCGTTTTTATTTTACTGATAATTGTTTTTTCTTCATTTGTAACCGTTAAACAAGGCACCATTGCCGTTATTACCATATTTGGAAAATTTCGCCGCATTCTTACGCCGGGCTTGAGTTTTAAGATTCCGTTAATTGAGGCTATCTATTCAAAAATATCTATTCAAAACCGCTCGGTAGAGCTAGAGTTCCAGGCGGTAACGTTCGATCAGGCCAACGTTTATTTTAAGGCGATGCTATTATATTCTGTTTTAGACCAACAGGAAGAGACCATAAAAAATGTAGCCTTTAAGTTTGTTGATGAACGGAATTTAATGCAGGCATTGATTCGTACGGTAGAAGGTTCTATACGGGCATTTGTTGCTACAAAACGTCAATCAGAGGTGTTGATATTAAGGCGCGATATTGTTGATCATGTAAAAGAACAGCTTGACCAGATCCTGGAAACATGGGGTTATCATTTACAAGATCTGCAATTAAATGATATTACGTTTGACGAGGTCATCATGAAATCAATGAGCCAGGTTGTGGCATCAAATAACCTGAAAGCTGCTGCCGAAAATGAGGGCCAGGCTTTATTGATCACCAAAACAAAAGCTGCCGAGGCTGAGGGTAACGCGATCAAAATATCTGCCGAGGCCGAGCGCCAGGCATCGCAATTGCGCGGGCAGGGTGTGGCATTGTTCCGCCAGGAAGTTGCAAAAGGTATGACCGTTGCCGCTAAAGAAATGGAAACTGCACACATGGATACATCGGTAATATTGTTTACCATGTGGACCGAGTCAATAAAGCACTTTGCCGAGAACTCGCAGGGTAATGTTATTTTCCTTGATGGATCGACAGATGCCATGCATCAAACCATGAAAGAGATGATGAGCCTCAATATTTTACAGTCTGATAAAATCAAGAAAAAATAAAACAATAATAGGTTAAACTCTTGCGTTATCTGGCAGTCCAAAACGCAAAATATTAACCTGTTAATTAAATGATACTGAGATTGGTGAGGGTGATTAGCGCTGCAGCGTTACTGCTATGCGTTAATAATTTGGTTTTAGCACAAGGCGCTTATCGCCAGTTAAGTGCTGCCGACTTTGGTGGCGTACCGCGCCCCGGGGACAATAACGCCATTGCCCACACTAAATGCTCCATTAATTTCCATTACGAAGGCTCGGGCCAGGGCGATAATTTTAAA
>JACMRC010000310.1 GCA_014376655.1 Mucilaginibacter sp.
AGCTACTGCTGACAGAAATGGCGAAAGAAACAATTTAGCTACTGCTGATAGAAATGGCGAAAGAAACAACTTAGCTACTGCTGATAGAAATGGCGAAAGAAACAATTTAGCTACTGCCGACAAAAATGGCGAAAGAAACAACTTAGCTACTGCTGACAGATTCTAAAATACCTTAAACAGATCAAAGATTAATATCATGAAAAAAATAGTAATAATAGCCGCAATACTTTTAACAACTGCAGTAACTGCTTTCTCGTTAACCAGGAAAGAAAATAAAGCTGATGTTAAAGTTGAGAATACAACTGAAACTGCTACTGCCGGAAACGCTAACAGATTAGCTACTGCCGACTAATACACCCCGCTATCGGGTAACTATCATTTTTTTGCTTAATAGCTGCCCGCCCACCTGCATACTATAAATATATACTCCCGGATCAAGCTCATTTAAAGGGACATTAATTACACGATAACCTGCATTTTGATAAGAATCGTATAAAGTCTTAATAAACCTCCCGTTTATACTATACAACCTAATTAATACCCTGCCGGCTTGCGACAAGCTGAACCCAATACTTGTACGATCAATAGAAGGGTTAGGATAATTTTGATTAAGGCCCACAACCAGCAACCTGTCTTCAATAGCACGGTTAACAGCATCAAACCAAACATAGCTTATTAATTTATACCCGGCTGCATTAGGATGCACAATGTCCTGGTACAAGCTAAAATCGCGCCCAAGCGACCTGTTCACATCTGCTACATAAATGAGATACTCTAACGCCAGGCGCTTATACAGCGCGTTTATTTGGCTAACGTATAAGTTGGCTGTTTTATAGAGCTGATTATTTTGGTCGTTAAAAAACTGGAGAGTGCCTATAATCGGTATTAAATTATTTTTCAAAGCTGTTTCTATATAATACCGCATATTTCTTTCGGTATCACTAAGCTTAAATGGTTTTTTTTCGGCTAATTGTAGGGCATCGTTGGCTCCAATTAGTATTAAAACAAAGCCTGTACGGCCTGCAATAGCCGCTTGGAACCGTGTTAACCCATCTGTGGTGGTTTCGCCCGATATCCCATTCGTTGTTACAGAAACAATTACACCGGGATAGCAGCTTTCAATATTATTCAGCAAATCGTTCTGAAAAGAAAAGCCGCCAACTCCCGCAACAGTGCTTGCACCGAAAGTAGTTACGTTTATACTATCCTTACCATAAAACTTAGCAGCTGCACTGCAATTAGGAGCCTGTGCATGTACCGACAAAAAGAGAATGGAAAAAATAAGGGGGAGAAAAATTATCTTACGATAACCCATTTACTTAATAACAATTTAAACTAAACACAAATATAGGTAAAAACGCTTACCAATTAACAAGCCTTATATTAAGTAATTATTAATAAGCCAAAAGTTTACACAAGCGGGTATCTTATTTAAACAAGCCTTATATTTGTCCTAAATTTAACCGGCATGCAGCATATAAAACAATACGTAGAACAACATAAAAAACGCTTATTAGATGAACTTTTTGAATTATTAAGGTTCCCGTCTGTAAGCGCCGACCCCAAATACAAACCCGAAGTTTTAAAAACAGCCGACTACGTAGCGCAAAAGCTAAAAGAAGCCGGCGCAGATAATGTAGAGGTTTGCCAAACTGCCGGCTACCCTATTGTTTTTGGCGAAAAAATAATTGACCCTACAAAACCTACAGTATTGGTGTATGGCCATTATGATGTGCAGCCAGCCGATCCGCTGGAACTTTGGAAAACCCCGCCGTTTGAACCAACCGTGCGCGACGGTAAGATCTACGCACGTGGTGCCTGCGATGATAAGGGCCAGTTTTACATGCATGTAAAAGCTTTTGAATTAATGATGCAAACCAATACCCTGCCCTGCAACATAAAGATTATGATTGAAGGCGAGGAAGAAGTAGGATCAAACAACCTGGGCATATTTGTAAAAGCAAATAAAGAAAGGCTTAAAGCCGATGTGGTTTTGATATCTGATACATCGATGATCAGCATGGAAAACCCATCTTTAGAGACCGGTTTGCGTGGTTTATCATACTTAGAAGTTGAAGTTACCGGCCCTAACCGCGATCTACACTCGGGTGTATATGGTGGCGCGGTAGCTAACCCGGCTACCATATTGGCTAAAATGATTGCCAGCCTGCACGACGAAAACAACCATATAACTATACCGGGTTTTTATGATGATGTTATACCGCTTACCGATGCCGAACGTAAAGAATTAAACGCTGCACCTTACAATGAAGCCAAATACAAGAAAGATCTTGACATTGCAGAAGTTTGGGGAGAAAAGGGCTACACTACCTTCGAACGTACCGGCACCCGACCTACTTTAGAGGTAAATGGTATTTGGGGCGGTTATATTGGCGAAGGTGCTAAAACTGTATTGCCATCAAAAGCAAACGCCAAGATCTCGATGCGATTAGTACCTAACCAGGGATCATATAAAATAACCAAACTATTTACAGATCATTTTTTAAAGATCGCTCCGGCATCTGTAAAAGTTAAGGTTACACCGCACCATGGCGGCGAACCTGTGGTAACGCCAACGGATAGCATAGCCTATCGCGCGGCACAAAAAGCTATTACCGAATCATTCGGTAAAGCGCCTATACCAACCCGTGGCGGTGGCAGCATACCCATTGTAGCTTTGTTTGAAGCTGAATTAGGTATTAAAACGGTATTAATGGGTTTTGGGTTAGACAGCGATGCGTTGCACTCGCCGAATGAGAAATATGATATATATAACTATTATAAAGGGATAGAAACCATCCCATTGTTTCATAAATATTTTGCGGAGTTAAGCGGGGAATAGAGGTTGAGAAGTTAACCTATTATTTGCATAAGTTATAGATGGATCAGGGAAATCGCTTTTAACTTTTAAAGGGCCGCAAATATCGTTTCTTTGTGTACATCAAGTCCAACAGATCTTTCTTGAATTGCTTATAATTATGTTTTTGTTAACGCTGATTTGAGCATTTCTGTAGACTTGATTTTTATCCCGTCTGTGTATTCTTAGCAATATTATGTACTTTTGTATAAAGCCGCAGGCTGTCGGTTCCGGCAGGATAGTTTTTCAGAAAAAGTTTTTTAATTGTTTAGCTTATTTTTATATAATACATTAATATACAGCTATTTATTCCATAAATAGCGATGTGATATAGTGTGATACGATGTGATAATCGTGTGATATAGCGTGATTCCGTGTGATAATCGTGTGATACAGCGTGATATAGTGTGGTAATTGTGTGATTGCGTTACTAAAAGCGATTGCCCTGATAGATGGATTTGCGCTAATAGGATGGCTGGAATAATGATATAAGTTTAAAGATTTTTCGGCAAATAAATTGCATAGTAGCCTATAATACGAATAGCTTTTAAAAATTAGTTTTGGAAAAATGAATAAGCAGGAACAAAACTGTAGGCGCAATAACAATATAACTTACTGCGAAATTAAAAACCCATTTATTATAAACAGATAGCTGCCGTGTGGGATATTGTTTGTAAGCAATTATTAGCATGGCGATTGGTGCTAATAATATCAAATAAAATGTGCCCAGCGTAGCGAATCCGGACCAATCAGCAAAATAAACAGTTAAGGCCAGTATTAAAAGCCCACCATAAGTAAAGAATATTATAAATATATCATGAATTGGTGGGTGGGGGATATTAGCAGCGAGAGCTTTCTTTCTTATTCTATTATAAAAGAATAAGCCCGTAAGTGGCGCTATTATGTATATTAATATAAGAGTTATGATTTCGTATGACCCTTCCATTTTACTAAACACTAAAGCATTCGCAATTACTTAGAAAATCTTCAATGGCATCGGCACCAATTCCCGGGGTATCATCAATATTAAGCTTATAACCATCGTAAGTTACACCGCCGACGCATGGGTCAACCAAATGGCCCAACATGCAGGTGTCCATATCGTAAAACTGAATATTGGAACTGCTGTATACAAAATGAAGTTTAGCGCTTAAGGCGATGCGGCTTTCTAACATCCCGCCCATCATACAAGGGATATTAGCTTCTGCGCACAGGTCATGGATCTGCTTTGCTTCAAAGATTCCCCCGGCTTTAGCCATCTTTATATTAACATAATGGCATGATCCGCTTTCTATCTGCTTACGGGCATCATGATGGTTATACACGCTTTCATCGGCCATAATTTTTACCGGGGATAGTTGCATCAGTTCCGGCAGTTTATCATCATACCAGGTGCGCATAGGCTGTTCGCAAAATTCAATATTATATTTACCTAAAGCCTGCAACGCAAATACAGCATCGTCAAAGCTCCAGCCCTGGTTGGCATCAACGCGGATCTTAAGGTAATAACCTATTGCTTCGCGGATCTGTTTAATCCGCTCCACATCCTCAACAGCATTCTTACCCAGCTTTACCTTCAAAATATCAGCACCCGATTTTTTGAAAGCTATGGCCTTTTGCGCCATTACTTCGGGTTTACCTATACCTATAGTGATATCACTTTCAACAACACGCTTTTGTCCGCCTAAAAATTTATAAAGCGGCAGGCCGGCGTTTTTTGCGGCTATATCATACAACGCCATATCAAAAGCGCTTTTTATAGTGCCGTTGCCGGCTATGGCGTCATGTAACTGTTGTAAGCGTACGGGGATATCCAAAGCATCTTTATCCTTCCATAGTTTGGCAAAGTCTTTAGCTACTGCAAGGCAGGTATCTTGCGTTTCGCCAACAATCATCGGGAAGGCAGAGCACTCGCCCACGCCGTAAAATCCGGCATCGGTGTGTACCCTTATAAAAACATTTTGCGCATAATCCATCGTGCCCGTTGCAATGGTGAATGGTTCCATTGGGATGCTGAAACGATAAATATCTATATGGGTAATAATAACCGGTGATGCCATAAGCGAAAGTACTGAAATAATACCACGACGCAACCCCTTCTATCCTAATCACCAACCTCTGATCACTAAATATAATTTTTTTCCTTCAAACTATTGCACTATATTTGTTGTACTACAAGTCGATATACGACAATTCAATTTTAGCCGCCTGTGCCCTGCTTATTCAAGGGAAAAGTCGCCTGGCTAACTTAAAACTTTCTTAAAAACATTAATTATATGGCATTCGAAAACACGCCTACAAATTTTGATTATAATTCAACCCGTAGCAAATTGCTACTGTCTGAATATGGCCGCAACGTACAAAACATGGTTAAGTACATTGTTGCGCTGCCCACTAAAGAAGAACGTAACAAATATGCGCAAGTGGTAATAGATCTGATGGGCTTTTTAAACCCGCACCTGCGTGATGTTGCCGATTTTAAGCATAAACTTTGGGATCACCTGCACATTATATCAGAGTTTAAGATAGATGTTGATTCGCCGTATCCAAAACCGAGCGAAGAAGCTATACATATTAAACCCGAGCCGTTAAGGTACCCCAACCAGCGCATCCGCTACAAGCACTATGGCAAAACTATCGAAATGATGATAGAGAAAGCCAAAAGTATTGACGAGCCTGAGCGCCGCAAACACATGGTAGCCGCTATAGCTAATTTCATGAAAATGGCTTATGTGCAATGGAACAAAGATTCGGTTAGCGATGAAACTATCCTTGCTGACCTGGTTGCCCTGTCAAAAGGTGAATTAAAGATAGATGAGCCTATAGCCCTTAATAAAGTGGAATACCGCGCGCCAACACACACACAAAACAATAACAACAACCGTGGCGGCCGTACCAACAACCAAAACAACCGTGGTGGTGGTGGCAGCAGCGCCGGCGGACGCAGCAATAACAATAACCCGCGCAACAACAATAACCAAAACAGCCGTAGCCGAAACAATGGCAGCAGCGGTAGCGGCAAAAAATATTAATATTTAATGGTTCGCAGATAGTAGTGAATAGCTTTATCTGCGGACCATTGTTTTATTATACACCCTGCATCTTAATCATAAATTTATTTATAATCTTTGCGTAGTTCTTGATATAGTTATATCCACGAACTATGAACCATTAACCACGAACTATCAACCATGGTAAACGCATTCGAAATACAGGGAGGCAAGCGCCTTAAAGGTGAAATCACCCCTCAAGGTGCAAAAAATGAAGCATTACAGATCTTATCGGCTGTATTGCTTACCGAAGAAAAGATCACCATCAGCAATATCCCTGATATTAAAGATGTAAACATGCTTATAGGGCTTTTGGGCGATATGGGCGTTATAGTTGAAAAACTTGCCGACGATACCTACAGCTTTGAAGCCAAAGAAATAGACCAAGACTTTTTTCAATCAGATGCATTTAAGGCTAAAGGTGGCGGTCTGCGCGGCTCTATCATGATAGTAGGTCCGTTGCTGGCACGTTTCGGCAAGGCATCTATACCAAAACCGGGCGGTGATAAAATTGGCCGCCGTCGTTTAGATACGCACTTCCTGGGATTTGAAAAACTTGGCGCACAATTTAACTATAACCCAGCGGATGGCTTCTTTAATGTAGATGCATCAAACCTGAAGGGCACTTATATATTGTTAGATGAAGCATCGGTAACGGGTACGGCTAATATTGTAATGGCAGCTGTTTTAGCTAAAGGCATTACCACCATATATAACGCTGCCTGCGAGCCTTACTTGCAGCAACTATGTAAAATGCTTAACCGAATGGGCGCTAAAATTAGCGGGATAGGTTCAAACCTGTTAACTATTGAAGGTGTTACCAAATTAGGCGGAACAGAGCATAGAATGTTGCCAGATATGATCGAGATCGGTTCATTCATAGGCCTTGCTGCTATGACCGGTTCTGAGATCACCATCAAAAATGTGCATTATAAAGAGTTGGGTATGATACCTGACGTATTCCGTAGATTAGGCATTAAATTAGAGCTTAGGGGCGATGATATCTTTATCCCGGCACAAGATCATTACGAAATAGAAACCTTTATTGACGGCTCTATTATGACCATTGCCGATGCGCCATGGCCGGGCTTTACCCCCGACTTGCTGAGCATTGTTTTGGTGGTAGCCATTCAAGCAAAAGGATCAGTATTGATTCACCAAAAAATGTTTGAAAGCCGTTTATTCTTCGTGGATAAATTGCTGGATATGGGCGCGCAGATCATTCTTTGTGATCCGCACCGTGCTACAGTTATAGGCTTAGATAAACAAGTGCAATTACGCGGTATATCCATGACATCGCCGGATATCCGTGCAGGTGTTTCGTTATTGATAGCTGCTCTATCGGCACAAGGTAAATCAACCATTTATAATATCGAACAAATAGAACGTGGTTATCAGCATATCGACAAAAGGTTAATAGCTTTAGGTGCTGATATTAAGCGGATATAAGCAGAAAGATAAAAAGCTTAAAGCGAAAAGCGAGGAAAGGTGAAAGACGAGTGCAAAGCGCAAATCTTTCACCTTTTATTTTATCCAAGAAAAACTTTCTGCTTTGGTCTTTAAGCTTTATGCTCAAAAGGCTTTTACCTTTCAACCTTAATTACATATCTTTATAAAAACCCTTTATAAACCTGCATGCCATATAAAAACCGGAAATCGAGTTATAATAACTTTATACTGATTTTTGTGCTTATAAAAGTGGGCCTAAACGCACTGGCCATATCTCATTTCGGTTTTCATCGTGATGAGTTTTTGCATTTGGTTTTGGCCGATCACTTGGATTGGGGCTATAAAGAAGTACCGCCATTTATAGCTATTATCGCGAAGTTAAGCATTGTTCTTTTCGGAAAATCGGTTTTTGCGGCACGCATATTCCCAACCATTTGTAGCGGATTAATTATCTGGCTTACCGGCAAAATCACTGTAGAGCTGGGCGGTAAAAAATTTGCTATCGCGTTAGCTTGTTTGGCTATGATCTTCTCACCTGCATTTACGGCAAGTGGTTATCTTTTTCAACCGGTGGTGTTCGATCAGCTTTGGTGGGTGTTGACTGTATGGCTGCTATTACGTTACATTAATACGCACGCTATAAAATACCTATACTTTATAGGCCTTGCCATTGGCTTTGGTGTGTTGACTAAATATACCATGCTGTTTTTTGCAGGCTCTTTACTTGCTGGCTTGGCTATAAGCAAGCAACGCCGCCTTTTATTAAATAAGCATGTATTAGGCGCAGTAGCTGTAGCATTCGTTGTTATTTTGCCCAACCTCATCTGGCAGTTCACCCATCACTGGCCGGTATTTACACACATGGCTCAATTGCAAAAACAGCAGTTAGACTATGTTAAACCCATCGACTTTATAAGGCAACAAATAATGACCCACTGTATGGCCTTGTTTGTTTGGGTCACCGGATTTTTCTTTTTAATATTCTCCTTTAAATTACGTAAGTACCAATCGCTGGCGTTTGCTTATGTATTGATATTTATTTTTTTACTGCAGATGAACGGCAAAAACTATTACCTGTTTGGTGCTTATCCTATGCTGTTTGCCGCCGGCGGCTACGGTTTTGAGCGCTGGATAAAAACCAGTCGTGTTTTACGGATAGTAGTGGTAGTTTTATTCACGGTGCCTAACCTGTTGGTATTTCCGGCGATATTACCGGTATTGCCTTTAAAACCTACCCTTGCCGTTTTTGATTATATAAATAACCATACCCGGTTCATTAAATTTATGACCGTTTGGGGGGACCATAAACACCACGCCACCACGCAGGATTATGCCGATATGTTTGGCTGGGAAGAGCTGGCGCAAAAAGTAGCAAAAGCCTATTACGATCTTACACCCGAACAACGAAAAGTAACCCAGATCTATGCTGATAATTATGGAGAGGCGGGCGCGTTGCATCATTACGCCGCGCAATATCATTTACCCGAAGTGATATCTTTAAACAGCAGCTTCGCGCTATGGGCACCCGATAGCTTGAGCGGTAAGTACCTGATTTATGTTGATGAGGAGAATGGCGCTAAGGTTAAGCGATTTGCACCCATTACCGATAGCTGTACTAAATTAGGTGAGATAACTAACACGCTTGCCGTAGAAAGACGCACCGCAATATTATTACTGGTAAACCCTAAACCTGCACTAAACATGGTTTATAAAAAAGAGCTGGCTAAAAAGCGTTCGGAGTAACACGACAAACAAAAAGCTATTTTTACCGTATGGTAATTACTACTTTTATACCATGCGCGGACTAAAAACCATCATCTTCCTGATTATCTCAAACACCTTCATGACCTTTGCCTGGTATGGGCACCTCAAATTTAAAGATTACGATTGGGGCAAGAACCTGGGGTTGATATCAGTTATCCTGATTAGTTGGGGATTGGCTTTTTTTGAATATGTTTTCCAGGTGCCGGCAAACCGCGCCGGTTTTAAAGGCGATGGCGGGCCTTATACCCTTGTGCAACTAAAAACCATTCAGGAAGCTATAACGCTTACCGTCTTTATGATCTTCTCTGTCATCTTCTTCAAAACTGAGAAATTTGGCTGGAACCATGCCGTTGGTTTCGGTTTGATAGTATTGGCGGTGTTTGTGATATTTAAAAAGTGGTAGGTGGATGTGCCGATTTGCAAATATCCAGATGTGCAAATGAGTTAGGTTAGTCACCATTTCGAAATGTTCCGTGCATTATAATGCAAAAAAAGCATTATGCTCATCGCACAACACCTTTTCCTTTTACCTTTAAACCTATCTCCTACGCTGATATCGCATTAATAATATCATACTGCGTAATAATGGCTATCACACCATCATGCTCTACCAATACAGCAATGTTATCATTATTGATCATTGCCGAGATCCTATCTATAGATGTATTAATATCCACAAACGGGAATGGCGCAGTAGCAATGGCTTTTAATGGCTGAGATTTTAGCGATGGGTTTTCTAACAGGGCATTTAATATATCACTCTCTGTTATTTTACCTACAACCATACCCGCCTGCGTAACCGGGATCTGTGAGATGTTAAGCGATTTAATGGTATTAATAGCTTCCAGTACAGACTTTTCGCTGTCGATAGTTACTATTTCCTGGCTTTCTTTTTTGCCGATGATGTCTTTGGCGGTTAGCTTGCCGTCTTTCAGGAAACCACGATCGCGCAACCAATCGTCGTTATACATTTTACCTAAGTAACGGGTGCCATGGTCGGGGAATATCACTACAACTACATCACCCTCCTTAAACTTATCCTTCATTTGCAGTAAGCCTGCAATAGCCGATCCAGTTGAGTTACCCACAAAAATGCCCTCCTTACGGGCTATCTCGCGGGTCATTAAGGCGGCATCCATATCGGTTACCTTTTCAAAATGATCTATCAGGTTAAAGTCGACATTGGCGGGTAAAAAGTCCTCGCCTATACCTTCGGTGATGTATGGATAGATCTCATCCTTATCCATAATACCTGTCTCTTTATATTTTTTAAATACCGAACCATAGGTATCAATACCTAAGATCTGTATAGCAGGGTTTTTCTCTTTTAAATAACGGGCAATGCCAGATATTGTGCCACCGGTACCAACACCTGCAACAAGGTGCGTTACTTTACCTTCAGTCTGCTCCCAAATCTCGGGACCGGTAGATTCATAATGCGCTTGCGAGTTAGACAGGTTATCGTACTGGTTAGGCTTCCATGAATTTGGCACCTCGCGCTCTAAACGCGATGATACGGAATAGTAAGACCGTGGGTCTTCCGGATCAACATTAGTAGGACAAACAATCACCTCGGCACCAAAAGCACGCAGGGCATCAAATTTTTCTTTTGATTGCTTATCGGTACTGGTGAAGATACATTTATAGCCTTTTATTACCGCAGCGATAGCCAAGCCCATACCTGTGTTGCCTGATGTGCCTTCAATGATAGTGCCGCCCGGTTTTAGTTTACCGCTTTTCTCGGCATCCTCAATCATTTTAAGGGCCATACGGTCCTTAATTGAGTTGCCGGGATTTGTAGTTTCTATTTTGGCTAAAACGGTTGCAGGGATATCCTTAACAACCTTATTTAATTTAACCATGGGCGTGTTGCCAATGGTTTCGAGTATATTGTTATGCCACATGGTGGTTATAGTGAGTGGTGATTTGTTGACTGAGTGAATAGTTATATCGCAAATTTAACCATTTACTTAATCAACCATTCAACCTAATCAACATTAAAA
>JACMRC010000311.1 GCA_014376655.1 Mucilaginibacter sp.
GGGCAATTCAGGGTTTCGGCAAAAATTCACCATGGTAAAAACCGTGGGCGTTAAAACAGAAGTAACTATAAACGGGATTAAAATATCTGCTGATAGTGTCGCTATAATAGCAAACACACCATTTAGCTGGACAAGCATGGCCGATGCCGAAGTTGCTGTTGTATCACCCGATGTAGATTTTCAAGCAGAATATAGAAAGTATGCGTCAAGCGGTAAAAAGCAATTAGTTATTGTTGACCCTAAATTTGCGCCATTCTTTAAGAGGTTACAATCCTTTGCAAGAGGGGGGCGGGCGGCCTTTAAAGACACGCCGGTAAAACCGCAAACACCTGTTGTATTTGTTTTGGGCAAAATGGAAGCTGTAAAATCATATAGTATCAATTACGAAACAAAAACAGAAGAGCTTCCACTATTTAATGTAGCCGGCATTATCCCCGGAAAAACAAAGCCGGATGAATTTGTGATCTTCTCGGGCCATTATGACCATTTGGGCATACTAACAGGTGCCAATGTTATGCAGGGTGATAGTATTGCCAACGGCGCTGATGATGATGCATCCGGCACCACTGCCGTAATTACACTGGCTAAATATTTTAAACGTTTAAACAATAATGCCCGCACACTGATATTCGTTGCGTTTACTGCAGAAGAAATTGGCGAATATGGTTCGGCATATTTTGCTAAGACTGTTACACCCGAGAAAGTGATAGCTATGTTTAACATCGAAATGATAGGTAAAGAATCTAAATGGGGAACTAACGCTGCCTTAATAACCGGCTTTGAACGCTCTGACTTTGGGCCCATCCTGCAAAAAAACTTAGAAGGTACTGCGTTTAAATTTTACCCCGACCCATACACGGACCAAAACCTGTTTTACCGTAGCGATAACGCTTCACTTGCCCGTGTAGGTGTCCCGGCACATACCATATCAACCGACCAAATAGATAAAGACAAACTTTACCACACAGTTAAAGATGAATTTAGTAGCCTTGATGCCGCCAATATCACGTCGACCATAAAAGCGATAGCTTTAAGCTCGCGCACCATAGTTTCGGGGCAGGATACGCCTACCCGTGTTGCTAAACTGGAAAGATAATTTAAAGATCATGGAAACCCCTCCGCATAAAATACCCCGCGTAGCTATACAAAGTATAGCTACCGGTTTGTTAATGATGGCTGTTTTTACAACTATGTGGGCGGGTATCGCCAGCAGTAGTTTAACCGGCGCGCACAGGGATTTTGAGATTGGCTTTTTTGGGGTATTGATATTTGCATTTATCGGCAGCGCGGTTTATTTTTTCTCTGTATCAAAGCGTTTCCCGGTTTTAAGCAGCGATGCAGATAAAGCACGAGGCAAAAAAGAAGGCATGTGGTTCGGGATTATTTTTGGTGGCGAGGGATTGGGGATAGTTATAGCCGTGAACCTGGTGATATATCTTGGGCATCCCGACTTGGTGATACCTGTCATTGCTTTAGTAGTAGGCCTGCCTTTTTACCCAATGGCTAAGCTGTTTAAACGAACACTGGATTATTACGTGGCCACCTGGTCGACCATTATAGCTATTTGCGGCATTGTTTTCACGTTGAATAAAAGCATGTCACCCGCGCATATTATTTTGTTTGTAGGTATTGGGATGGCCTTTTCTACAACTTGCTATGGCCTATACATGATGCGGACCGGGATAAACTATGTAAAGCGTACGCCGATAGATGTGCAAACGGCGGTGTTGTAGTTTATAACTCCTTCCGCATAACATAATCATTCATCCAATAGGGGCCAATGGCAATGTCCTCCTCGTACGCAATGCTAAAGCCCATTTTTTCGTAGAAACTTTTGGCGTTATTATGGCGATTTACGTTGAGTTCTAAAACGCTCTTTCCGGCTTCAATTACTTTAGCGATTACTTCATTCAACAATACCTTGCCATAGCCCTTTCCCTGGGTTGATGGCAAGCAATAGATCTTGTGGAGCTTATAAATATCCGGATCATCCTCTCGGGGCGAGTATGCAGCAAATGCAACCGGTACCTCACCTTCTGATAACAACAAGAAGGTTTGCAGGCCTTGGTCTATTTGGGTAGTAAGCTTTTTATGCGAGTAGATCTCGCCTAACATAAATTCTATTTGCTCTTTTTCAAGTATGGGGGAA
>JACMRC010000033.1 GCA_014376655.1 Mucilaginibacter sp.
TCTTAAACATCTCACCAAATTCAATTCTTTCAATATCAGCCATAAAAAATCAATAATTCAATAAATCACTAATTCAATAATTATTTAAAGGTCCTCGACCGGAATGGAGTTTCCATCTGTTAGTTCGCCCTCCCACTTGCTTACAACTGCGGTTGCCATGGCATTACCTAATACGTTGGTGGCCGAACGGCCCATATCTAACAAAGGATCAATACCAATTAATAATGCCAACCCCGCCTCAGGTATACCAAACATGGCTATGGTGCCGGCTATAACCACTAACGATGCCCGTGGCACACCTGCAATGCCTTTACTGGTTAACATCAACGTTAACAACATGGTTAGTTGTTGCGCGAAGGATAAATGAATACCATACGATTGCGCCAGGAACAGTGACGCAAACGTCATATACATCATAGAGCCATCAAGGTTAAACGAATAGCCCAACGGTAGTACAAAGCTTACAATCTTATTGCTACAGCCAAAGCGCTCCATTTCTATCAGCACACGCGGATAAGCCGCTTCGCTGGTTGATGTGCCGAATGCTACCAGCATGGCATCTTTGATACTGCTTACCAGTTTAAATGCACGGCCTTTTAAAACAAAGAATCCCGCCAATATAATAACACACCATAAAACTATCAGCGAGAAATAAAACTCGCCAATAAATATCGCATAGGTTGATAGGATACTTAACCCCTGCTTAGCTACAATAGCCGATATAGCCCCAAACACAGCTAATGGAGCCAGTTTCATTACATAGCCGGTTATTTTTAATATAACATGTGCAATAGCATCAAAAGCTTTAACAACAATATTACCCATCTCGCCTATTGAGGCTGTGGCTACACCAAAAAACAGGGCGAATACCACAATCTGCAAGATCTCATTGTTAGACATCGACTCGAAAAAGCTCTTAGGGAACACGTGGCTGATAAAATCTTTAAGCGAAAGCGCGGATTTTTGAATATCTGTACCTAAATGGCTATCAGGCAGCATCAGGTGCATTTCGTGCCCGGGCTGGAACATATTTACCAGCACCATACCTAATAATAAGGATACCAGCGTTGCACTTAAAAACCAAAGTAAGGTCTTTCCACCTATTCGCCCCACAGCTTTTATATCGCCCACTTTAGCAACGCCTACCACTAATGTGGTGAATACTAACGGTGCAACTATCATCTTTATCAAGCGTAAAAATATATCGCTTAACAAAGTAAAATACTGCACTTTGCTCTCACGGATCGTATCGTTCTCTTTACGTATTTTGGCTTGCGCAGATTTCTCTTTTTTAAGATCTTTGTATACTACAGCGTTGGTATCTTTTAATAATACCAGCTTATTATCAATAACTTTGATGGTGGTTTCGGCGGCACTAATTTTGTTATTGTAATCTTTAAGTACAGCAACATTATAAATGTAACCAACAACAACACCTAAAATTAGGGCGATAAAAATATAAAGGGTGAGTTTGTTTTTCTTCATTGCTAAATATAACGATGCGAAGCTACAACTATTTACTATTTTGCTAAAAATATTAATTTAAAAACAATGAGCACAGCCGTGTATGGCTTACAGGATATTAAAAAGGAGCTGCAACACTTATCGGGACTGCAAATTGCCGAGCTATGCCTGCGCCTTGCAAGGCATAAAAAAGAGAATAAGGAGTTATTAGCCTACCTATTATTTGAAGCCGATAATGACACCATATTTATTGAAAAAGTAAAAGCCGAAACAGGGTTTATGTTTAGCCAACTGCCGGTGCGCAGTTATGAAGCCGCAAAATACCTGCGCAAAATTTTAAGGCTGATTGGCAAATACACCAAATTCATAGCATCGAAAGAAGCTGAGATAGCCTTGCTCTTAAATTTCTGCGGCAACTATATACAATATGCCGACAGTCGCACAGCTTACAAGCCACTACGCCTGATATTGGTTAGGCAGATTGAAAAAGTACGCACAGCCATTGGCAAACTGCACGAAGACTTACAATACGATTTCGTTAATGATTACAATTTGGTGCTGGACGATGCCGAAAAAAAACTGAACTGGTTTAGCAAGAGTAATTATATGTTGTAACATTCCTCCTATCTTTGCATCTAATTAACAAAACTTACCTATAACTGTGGCCGAAAAGGAAATTATCTTTAAGCAAATATTTGAAGCTAATTCAAAAAAGATATTCCATTTATGCTATGGTTATACCGGGGATGATGGTGCTGCGAACGACCTATTACAAGAAACATTTTTAAAAGTTTGGCAAAACCTGGACAAATTCCGTAACCAGGCAATGATCTCAACCTGGATCTATCGTATAGCGGTTAATACCTGCTTAACGTATTTGCGGTCAGAGAAACGCCAGGCTAAAGATGAGCTTACCCCGCAAATAGCGGAGACTAAGATGGAGGAGGTTTCTAACAAGAACGAACAGGTGGCCCTGTTGTATAAATGTATATCAAAGCTTGAAGAGTCGGAAAGAATTATAATAACCATGGTGCTTGACGAATTGCCTTATCCTGAAATTGCGGAGATCTCTGGCATATCAGAAGGCAACTTGCGGGTTAAGATCTTCCGTATTAAACAGAAATTGACAGAATTATATAATCAGTATGAAAGACTTTGATCATTTAATGTCGGTTTGGCAGGAACAGCCAAAAAAGGATCAGCTTTCAGTAGACGATGTGCTGAAGCAGGTGAAGAAAGGAATGAGCGCAATGAGCAGAAAATTGTTATTGGGCATAATAACTATGTCTGCTTCATTTATAGGTTTTTTGGCTATTATGTTATTCTTAGTATTTACCTCATGGGTAACCTATGTCGGCATTTTTATCGTATTGATAACTATCTTATTATATGGACTTGTAATGCTTAGAGATTACCGTGTTATTAGTAAACAGGACATTACCACCAACCCTACCGAATATTTGCAAACTTTAAAAGAATACCAAAAAAGCCGGGCCACGGTTTATGGCTGGTTGTTTTATGTTTATATGCTATTGATAAGTTGTGGTTTAGTACTTTACTTTTTTGAAGTATTGCAAAGCGCGTCAACTGCATTTAAGGTAGCAGCTTACGGCTTAAGCGCGGCTTGGCTTTTATTCTGCACGTTTTATTTAAGGGGCCGTTTCCTTAAAAATGAGCAGGAAAAAGTAAACCTAATGATAGACCGGTTAATCAGATTGCAAAACCAATTTGACTAACTGCGTATCCTTTTTACAAAGCCTGCCGGTAAAAATATAGTATATTTAATACACGGCAAGCTATGTGGGTGAGAGGGTTTAGTTTATACTCAAAAATAAACTATATCTTGTTGATTTATAAAACTTTAACAAACATTAACAATCAAGTTAATTTATGTTAAATCTTAACCCCGGTAGCGGCCCAAAACAGTACATACGTTTTAGATAGGTTCTTTACTCTTACACCTGCAAGCACACGTTTTGAGTCGGGGTGTACGTTTAACGCGTGGATATTGTGATGATCATTTTCTGTTCTGAAGTGTTTCTCTGTCCATTTGGCAAGGTCATGTACCACATAGCTAAAGTTAGGGTCGGTATCGGGTACATCATTTGCCCAATCGGGCACTACAATATTTTTAGTTTCTGAGCCATCGGTATAGATCAATTCATACAGTAATTTAGATTTGCCGTAAGCGCTGGTTAAACAGATATAGAGATCAGCATACTTATTTTTAGGTGTTTTAATTGTAAACGCGGTAGAATCAGTTAATAACATAGCCTGGTTCTTAGTAGCATCATTATTATTGTAGTGTAATAATATTTCAGGGTGATGGCTGCTGGCCGGGATCAGTGAATTATCTGCTATGGCTTTGGGATTGGTTTCGCCATTAGCTACAGCTGCAGCGGTGGTTAGGTAACCGTTCTCGCGGTCCACCCCTTTTGTCCAGGGTATTAGCTTGCCATTAGATAAAGTAGTTACAGGGCGGGTGTTTAATAAGTCGCTTATGTCTATCTGAATTACTTTATTTGTTTGATATTTATAACCGGCGCTAATAATTAAACTGCTGAAAATTAAAGCAATAGCTAAATACTTTTTGGTTGATTTAAGTTGCATGTTATAAAGTAATAATTGTTGTTTATTTTGTGTAGCATTAAAGTTAGCAATGAAAACCAAATCATACACCATAGTAGCCAAAATAACTTTAGTTATCAGTATGGGCCTGTATGTGCTTTCACTTACGCAGCAAGCTTACTGTATTTCAGGCTCTTGCGGTAACCATTGGTCGGGGGTGTCATTGGTAGCCTTAGGGGCAATTGGTGGTATTATGAGTACGGCCGGGTTAACCTGGTATGCTAATCCTTTAATATGGGCTGCGTGGTCGCTCCTTAAAAAGAAACCGAAGAGTGCCATGGTTTTTAGTCTTTTAGCTACTTTGCTTTCCGCATCATTTTTATTGGCAACCCGGATCTCTGATGTACAAGCTGATGTAACAACCTACATAACTGAATACAGGATAGGTTATTGGTTATGGCTGGCAAGTATGGGCACTATGTTAGTGGGTAGTTTAATTACTCATTTATTAAGCAGGAATACCTTGTCGGTAATCAACAATAGGATAGTATTACAAGTCGACTTTAATAACAGGTGTGCTACCGGTATAAAATTGAGCACTAACGACGACATTCTAAGCAAAGGCAAAAAGAAAATAAAGTTATATGACAACCTACAGGCTATTGTATGGGATTATGACTACGATGATAAGAAAATAGATAACCTGGCCGTTAAAGCGGTAATAAACTATAGCTTTAAAGAAAATAGCTGGGTGGCCGAGTTTAATTTTGACGACCTGAAGCATGAATCGCAACGCGAACATGCCTTGTTGGATAATTGATTGCGATGACTGCACAATCATTCCTCATTTTTTATATTTTTGCATGGGCTTGAAAAAAAGCATTAGCTCATGCCCTATCAAACCAATAAATGGATATATCAGTAGTAATACCTTTATATAACGAAGTTGAATCGTTACCCGAGCTTACCTCATGGATAAGCAAGGTGATGGACGAAAAGGGCTTCATGTACGAGATTATTTTAGTAGATGATGGCAGTACAGACGGCTCGTGGGAGATGATACAAAAACTGCGTTTAAACAATCCTTTTATAAAAGGCATTAAATTTAGGCGCAATTATGGCAAATCTGCCGGCTTAAATGTGGGCTTTGATGCAGCCGAGGGCAATGTAATCATCACTATGGATGCCGACCTGCAGGACAGCCCTGATGAGATCCCGGAATTGTATCGCCGTATCACCGAAGAGAAATATGATCTGATATCTGGTTGGAAAGCCAAACGGTATGACCCGCTGACTAAAACTATCCCTACCAAGCTATTTAATTACGCTACCCGCAAAATGTCGGGCATCGATAACCTGCACGATTTTAACTGCGGATTGAAAGCTTACCGTAAAGCGGTTGTTAAAAATATTGAGGTATATGGCGAAATGCACCGCTACATCCCTGTTATAGCCAAATGGGCGGGTTTCACTAAAATAGGCGAACAAATAGTTGAGCATCGCGCCCGTAAATACGGCACCACCAAATTTGGCATGAGTCGTTTTATAAATGGTTTTTTAGATCTGCTATCTATATTTTTTGTTGGCAAGTTTGGTAAACGCCCTATGCACTTTTTTGGTGCTATGGGTAGTTTAAGCTTCTTTGCAGGAACGGTGTGTGCGTTATGGATAATCGGCGATAAATTGTATGATATTGCCAACCACATAAAATATCCGCGAGAAGTAACGGCACAACCCTTGTTTTACATAGCATTAGTAGCAATTATAATAGGCTCGCAATTATTCTTAACCGGTTTTGTTGCCGAATTGGTAGCCCGCAGCGCCCCCGAGCGGAATAAATACCAGATAGAAGATAGTATTTAGATGTGCAAATGCGTGGATATGCAGATGTGCAAATACCAATAATATTAATTTTATAAACAAACTCAATAATCTGCACATCCGCACATTTGCATATCTGCACATTTAACAAATATGTTTTTTTCCATCATCATACCATTATATAACAGGCCGCAAGAAATAAAGGAACTGCTGGAAACCCTTACCCAGCAGACCTATAAAAACTTCGAGGTATTAGTTATTGAAGATGGATCAAAAGATGATGCGGAGGAAATAGTTAAAAGCTTTGCAGACCAACTGGACCTGAAATACTTTGTAAAAGAAAACGCCGGCCAGGGCTTTGCACGCAACTATGCATTTGAGCGTGCTAAAGGCGATTACTTTATCATATTTGATTCGGATTGTTTAATCCCTGAAGATTACCTGGAAATAGTAAACAACTCGCTTACAGAAAACTGGCTGGATGCCTATGGCGGCCCCGATGCGGCTCACCCATCGTTCACCCCTACCCAAAAAGCTATTAGCTATGCCATGACGTCGCCTTTTACAACCGGCGGTATCAGGGGGAATAAAAACGGTATCGGGCAGTTTCACCCGCGTAGCTTTAATATGGGCATATCAAGGCAGGTATGGGAAAAAGCGGGCGGTTTTATCATCACCCGATCTGGCGAGGATATCGAATACAGCATCCGCATCCATGAAATGGGTTTTAAGATCGGCTTAATACCACTGGCTAAAGTTTACCATAAACGGCGTACAAGTTTGCTGCAATTTTATAAACAGTTGCATTTTTTTGGCAGAGCACGTATTAATGTTTATAAGTTCTTCCCTAACGAGCTTAAAGCAGTGCATTTCTTCCCGGCTATATTTACGCTATCCGTCTTATTTACAGCAATTTCAAATATATTTAACTGGCAAATAGCTACTTTATGTAATATAATTGCGGTACTTATTATTTTGTTGATATTTTTTCACTCATTAAGTAAAAACAAGTCAGTAAAAATTGCATTTTTGAGCATACTGGCTTCCTTCATTCAGTTAACCGCTTACGGGCTTGGTTTTATGCAGGATTTTTGGAAGCGGGTAATATTAAAAAGCTGGTAAATTAAGTATGTATCACCCCTTTTCTATAGCAGAGACAACAAAATCTGCCTGGACAATTTTTAAGAAAAACTTTGTAACTATAATTGTTTACTCAACTATATCGTTTACTATAATTTCGCTTTTACGCTTTATTACCGAGTATTTATCGCCAGAGGAATTTACATACACGATGGCTCTTTCTTTTGTCGCGGTGTTTGTTCAGGCCTATACCACATTGGGGCTTTATAAATTGATATTCACCGTAATGGACAGTGAATATTATGAGTTTGAATTTCGACAAGTACTACCAGCATTTAAAAATATAGTAAGTTATTTGGGAGTTATCTTTTTTATAGCGTTTGTTATAACTACTTTTTCTATTGCAATGACCAAGTTGGATAGTTATCCTTATTTGCAACAACTGATTGGAGAAATCGCGGTTATCACGGCTCTTTATTTCGCTCTGCGGATCATGTTTTTTATAACATATATTGTTGACGATAAGTCTGGTGGTTTTGAGTCATTAAAACAAAGTTTCCAGTTAACAAAAGGATATTTTTTTAAAGTATTCGTTATGCTTTGTATTATATTGTTATTCATTGCTTTACCGGCAGGTTTGTCTCAATATCCGGGATTGGGTTTTTTCGGTATCGCCATTATATTTACCTACCCTTTCGTTAATATAATATTAGCAGTAACCTATCGCAAGCTGGTGTACAGCCACCAGGATGTGGATGATGATATTGCCGAAACCAATTAAGCTATGGGTTTAAAAGCCACTTTAAGCAAGGTATTTGCGGCTTGGGTTAATAAAGGTCTTAACCATATCCGTAAAAACGCGCCTAAAATTCAACAAAAGGTTTTTGAACAGTTAATTGAGCAGGCCAACACTACTGCCTTTGGGCGCGACCATAATTTTGGCGAGATAACAACTTACGAAGATTTTAAACGCCTCGTCCCCGTACGTGATTACGAAGAGCTTAGCCCCTACATTAAACGTGTAGTAGCTGGCGAGGTAAACGTACTTTGGCCGGGCAAGCCAACTTATCTTACTAAAACATCGGGCACAACATCGGGCGTAAAATATATTCCTATCAGTAAAGAAAGCATGCCCGAGCATATTAAGGCGGCGCGTAATGCTTTACTTAGTTATATCCACGAAACAGGCAAAGCCGGTTTCTTAAATGGCAAAATGATATTCCTGCAAGGCAGCCCGGTATTGGCAGAAATGGCCGGTATACCAACAGGCAGACTATCAGGCATAGTAGCACACCATGTACCCGGGTATCTGCAGAAAAATCGCTTGCCAAGCTATGAGATCAACTGTATTGAAGATTGGGAAGAAAAGGTTGATGCCATAGTTCAGGAGACTATAAACCACGATATGCGCCTTATATCGGGCATCCCACCTTGGTGCCAGATGTATTTCGACAGGCTTTCGGCTTTATCCAATGGTAAAAAGATCAAAGACATTTTTCCAAACTTTAAACTGTTTGTATACGGCGGTGTGAATTTTGAACCCTATCGGTCACGAATGATGGACAGCATTGGGTTCAACATCGACACCATAGAAACCTACCCGGCATCCGAAGGGTTTATTGCTTTTCAGGATTCGCAAAAAGAAAAGGGGTTATTATTATTGGTTGATTCGGGGATTTTTTATGAATTTATACCAACAGACGAATACTTTAATGAAAACCCTACCCGCATTAGCTTACAGGATGTAGAGCTGGATAAGAACTACGCCTTAATATTAAACACAAATGCAGGTTTATGGGGTTATAGCATTGGCGACACCGTGAAGTTTGTATCAAAGAACCCTTATAAAATAGTTGTGACGGGGCGTATTAAACATTACATTTCTGCGTTTGGAGAACACGTTATTGGCGAGGAGGTTGAACAGGCTTTAATGGGTATAGCAAACGAAGAAGGCATTGATGTTATTGAATTTACGGTAGCTCCGCAGGTAAATCCGCAGCAAAGCCAATTACCTTACCATGAATGGTTTATAGAGTTTGGTACAGAGCCAAAGGATATTAAAGGCTTCGCTGCTAAAGTTGATAAAGCGCTGCAAGCAAAAAATATTTACTATTTTGACCTTATTGACGGTAACATTTTGCAACCTTTGATTATTCGGAGTTTGAAAAAGGACGCGTTTATTAGTTATATGCGTTCGCAGGGAAAACTTGGCGGACAAAATAAATTACCCCGTTTGGCTAACGACAGAAAGATAGCCGACGGATTAAAAGAATACATTCTTTAAGAATTGAGTAACCAAATTAAAAATATAGCCATTCTTGGCTCAACCGGTAGCATAGGCACGCAGGCATTAGAAGTGATAGGAGAAAACCTATCGTTATTTAAGGCCTATGTTATAACCGCAAACAATAACGCCCACCTGCTAATACAACAAGCCTTACTATTTAAACCGGCTTACGCTGTTATTTGCGACGAAAGTAAGTATGCAGAGGTTAAGCAGGCGTTGGCAAAAACAAATACTACTGTTCTATCAGGCATTAAAGCGATAAGCGATATAGTAACAGATGCTGAGATCGATATCGTGTTAACCGCCATGGTTGGCTTCGCAGGTTTAGAACCTACTATAGCAGCTATTAAAGCAGGTAAAACTATCGCGTTAGCAAATAAAGAAACCCTGGTTGTTGCCGGCGAGTTGATAACCGACCTGGCAAAACAACATGGCGTTAAGATCCTCCCTGTTGATTCAGAACATTCGGCTATATATCAATGCCTGGTTGGCGAAGAAAACAATAAGATAGAAAAGATCATCCTAACTGCATCGGGCGGCCCGTTCAGGGGTAAAACTGCTGCAGATCTGGCTAATGTAACCCGCGAACATGCACTTAAACATCCAAACTGGGTAATGGGTGCCAAGATCACTATCGATTCGGCTACGCTGATGAATAAGGGTTTGGAAGTTATAGAGGCTAAATGGTTGTTTGATTTGAATGCAGATCAGATAGATGTTATCGTACATCCGCAGTCTATTATACATTCCATGGTTCAGTTTGAGGACGGTTCGATAAAAGCACAAATGGGATTGCCCGATATGAAACTGCCTATTCAATACGCGTTGGCATCACCTAACCGTTTAAAGAACAGCTTTAAGCGCTTTAACTTTACCGACCATCCGCAGCTTACATTTGAGAAGCCTGACATAATGACCTTTAGAAATTTAGGCCTGGCTTTTGATGCATTGAACAAAGGCGGCAATATGCCTTGCATTATTAATGCCGCTAATGAGGTAGCTGTAGCCGGCTTTTTAAGCAATAGTGTAACATTTTTGGCTATGAGCAATCTTATTGAAAGCTGTATGCAAAACATAAGCTACCAAGCCCAACCTACCCTTGACGATTATTTGAATACTGACAAAGAAACACGCATATTTGCGCAAAATTTAATAAAACAAATGCCTGCGATGGCTTATAATTTGATATAGAGAAGAATGAGTATAGTAATTATGGTTGGCCAGTTAATACTGGGACTTTCGATTTTAGTGATATTGCATGAGCTGGGCCACTTTTTAGCCGCAAGGGCTTTTGGTATTAAAGTAGACAAATTTTACCTGTTTTTTGATGCCTGGGGTTTTAGCTTATTTAAGTTTACCTATAAAGATGTTGAATATGGCATTGGCTGGTTACCATTAGGTGGTTATGTAAAGATAGCCGGTATGATAGACGAGTCGATGGATACCGAGCAAATGGCAGGCCCGCCCCAACCATGGGAATTCCGTTCAAAACCAGCCTGGCAGCGTTTAATAGTAATGCTTGGTGGTGTTTTTGTAAACATTGTGTTGGCAATATTTATCTTCTGGATGCTTACCGCAAAATTAGGCGATAGCTATATAGCAAATTCAAGCATTAAGTACGGTATTGTACCCGGCACCATAGGTAAAAAAATGGGGCTTGAGGCTGGCGACAAGATCACCGCTATAAATGGGAAACCCATTGAAAGGTTTGAAGATTTGATGAGCCCTAAAGTATTTATAGATCATACTGTATTATCTGTGCAAAGGGGCGATAAAACCATGGATCTGACTGTACCTGCCAGTATTATAAACGACTTATCAGATTATGGTATAGAGCAGTTTATAAGCCCATTGCCCCGTACAAAATTTGCTATCGACTCTGTTATTAGCGGCAGCAGTGCGCAAAAAGCCGGTTTAGTTAAAGGCGATAGTGTAATGGCGATAAATGGTACGCAAGTGGTATTTTATGATCAGCTGCAAACCGAGTTAAAAAAATACGCCAATAAAACCGTTACGCTTGATGTTAAACGCAACAACGAGATCAAACAACTTACGGCGGCTGTAAATAAGGATGGCAAATTGGGTGCAAAAGACGGTGGCGGCATTGTCCCGAAATTTATCTTTCCTGAAGAGAAAACCATTAAATATGGCTTTTTAGGGTCATTGCCTGTTGGTGCAAACAGGGCTTGGGGTAGTTTTTCAGGCACGGCTAAAAGCATTGGTAAAGTTTTTAAAGGCGAGGTTAAGTTTAATAAAGTAATAGGCGGCCCGGTTGCAATAGCAACTCAGTTTGGCTCGCGGATAGACTGGGTGCATTTTTGGAGCCTGGTTGGTTTATTGTCGATAGCATTAGCGTTTACTAACCTATTGCCTGTACCAGCACTTGACGGTGGACACGCAGTATTTTTAATTATCGAAATGATAAAAGGCAAGCCATTGAGCGATAAGTTCCTGGAACGTGCCCAAATAGTAGGCTTTGTATTATTGATATCATTAATGGTATTTGTATTTGGTAATGATATTGTTAAACAGGTTATGAAAGCAAAGCCATAGATATTTGTCAGCAATGATCCAAAGTATGACAAACAAAAAGGGTCCGTTTCAAATTGAAACGGACCCTTTTTGTTTAAGCTGAGTTTTATAATTTACACCGTCGGATCGATCGCATCTTCAACGATATCGTAAGCCGAACGTTCTTTTTTGAATATTGCAGCGCCTATTAATCCAACTATGGCTCCAAAAATCGGGTATACTACAGCAGTGCCAAACGCTGCGAATAATGGGCCCCATTTTTTTGATATATCCATTGCCTTATCAATTTGCTCTGGTGACATTTTACCGCCTTCTTCCATTTTAACCCTTGAAAGTTCAATTGCTTTATCAAAAAATGCCGGGCTTAACACTGCACAGTACAAATAAATAAAGACAGCCATAATCAGCCCTGTAAATAATGCATATCTAAAAGCGGCCGAAAAGCCCTCTCCGAACGTCATAAAGCCTCCTATCTGTTCCTTAAACTCCTTTTGTGTTAAAAATAAAAAGGCAATAAAAGGTATATACGACAAATATTTTAATGGCGAATTAGGATCTACATTTAAAAATTCAAAAGCGTACGTAATAACAATAGCTGTTAATGCATTTATAAGCGCCCACTTTGTTGCTACTTTAGTGGGATTGTTTTTTACAGTTGATTTAATTACTTCTTCCATTGTGTTTATTTTAAGGGTTTAAATAAATGATTCCAATATACTTAATACGGGCATGTCAAACTCTTTGTTCACTGCTTTTGCAGCAATAACGGTTTTATCGTCGGCAGTTGGGTTTGTGTTTTGGAAAAAGCACATCATTGGGTAAAACAGCTCCTTCAATTCCGAATCTTCGGGTAGCTTAATGGCTACTTTAGCTATTTCATCAACTGGGCTTTCCATCAAGATCTGGTTAGCTATTACAGGCTCATAAATGCGGTATTCGTCCTGGAACTCATCCTCATCAACCAATAAAAACTCTTTAAGGTAGTCTTCCAGTTCAGGTTCAATATCTTCATCCTCGCATTCATTTAAATACAATAGCAGGTTTAATAGCTCTGTACCCCTATCCAAAGTTTGCTCTTCAATACTTTCCCATTCGGGTGTGTCCAAATAATCTTCTTCAAGCTTCTTTACATCAGCACTAAAAAAGTTAATCATCAGCATATCAAAAAACACTTCACGCAGGGTTTCCAATTGCGGGTGATTATCAAACACAGCGTCCAAAGCATCAACTTTGGTTAAAAAGTCATCTTCTGAATCAAAGGCTGATTGAAACTCGCCGTGTATTTTGGCAACATCTATTCCGCTATGTTTTGAAAAAGCCTGCAACGCAGCGCCTAATGCAATTTCTATTTTTGGATCTATCATGATAAATTCGATTTAAATAAATGATTATTGTTACAGGTTAACAACACTTGCCCTTTCAATTTCTCACCCAAATAAGGCGAGTTGTATGATTTAGACTTGTTATTTTCCTTGGTGTATTCCCATTCGGCTGTAGTATCAAAAACAACTAAGTTGGCTTTTTGCCCTGCGGTTATGGTTACTTGTTCCACATCCAATATAGCACGTGGGTTAATAGCTAATTTTTGCACGATCAGGTCGATTGACAATCCGGCTTTTAAAGCCAGTGAGAATGCGGTTTGAAAACCAATGACCCCAAACTCTGCAACTTCAAACTCTACATCTTTAAATTCTATTTCGTGCGGTGTGTGTTGCGATACTATGGCATCTATCGTTCCATCTTTTAAACCGGCTATAAGCGCCTTTACATCCTTGTGGGTACGCAAGGGTGGTTTTACTTTGTAAAGACTGTCAAAGCCCGCTAATGCATCGTCAGTGAGCACCAAGTGATGAGCAGCCACATCGCAGGTTACATTCAATCCTTTTTTCTTGGCTTCTTTTATCAATTCGACAGAACGAACTGTAGATATGGTACTAAAGTGAATTTTTGAATTTGTGTATTCGGCCAGGTAAAGATCACGGGCTACCATCAGCTCTTCTGCCAGTGATGGGATGCCTTTCATGCCTAACAGGGTGCTCATTTCGCCTTCGTTAACTTTTGCCTTACCGGCTATAGCGGTATCTTCCGGGTACGAGAAAACAGTTGCTTCAAAGCCTTTGGTATAAAGCAATGCGCGTTCCATTAAACCGGCATCCTGCACCGGGCGGTTGCCGTCAGTAAAAGCCTTTGCACCACTCAGGTACATATCATACATTTCGGCCAGGTCCTTACCCTCGCGTTTATGCGACAGTGTTCCTAAAGGATATACATCTACCAAATTACCTTTAGCGCGGTTAAGCAGGTATTCAACTTCGGCTTTCGAGTGTACGGGTGGTTGAGTATTGGGCATTAATGCTATACCGGTGAAACCTCCGGCTGCGGCTGCGGTGGTTCCGGTTTGCAGGTTTTCTTTACTTTCAAGGCCAAGTTCGCCTATGTTACAATTAAGGTCGAAAAAGCCCGGTGACAAGTATTTGCCTGTAGCATCAAAGACAGTAATGTCGGCTTTAATGTCCTTGGCAATTTCAGTAATGGTTCCGTTTTTTATTAAAATATCAGCAACTTGTTGATTAAAAGGTGAGTTGGGGTCAACAATTGTAGCGGACTTGATAAGCAAATTCATTAGCGCTGCTTTATGTGTGGATTGAGGTTGATGTTTCCGGTTGTGAATGTACGCGTTTACCAGGATTATAGTACCTAATAAGCAGTATTTCGCTGGCCAGAAATATCAATGCCAAAATTATACAAAGTTTCCATAATTGCACACCAAAATCTGCCTGGCTCACAATATCTTTTACAGAGCCTTTGGTTGCTTCTATAACATTGCCCTTATCGGGAATGATTTTATTCAAGTCTGCAGACGAATAGTAACTCAAATCAGACTCGCTGCGGTTATTATTAAAAGCCATCACAGAAACTATACTATCCTGCTTTTTAAGTTCATACAGGCCTGTTTCCTGCAATTGGTCTGACACGTATAACAGCGTACTTCCCTCCTGTTGTTTAACATCGGGGATTATGCTTTGCTTGCCTTTAACTAATTTCAGCAATTGTTTCTCTGACGATTGTACCGGCGTAGTTTCTACTGTCTCATCATGCCCTAACGAATAAAATAAAGGCTGATCATGGCCGCTTAACAACGCTATCCTAAACATTATGGGTACAAATAATGCGTGGCGTGGCAGGTTACTAAAATCTTCATTTAATGGCACAGCAGCAACATATACTTTACCCTTACCACTATTATACCCTGCCCAGAAAGCTTGCCCCCCTTGCAGCTGCATCAGGTTTTCATTACTGCCTGATGAAGTACTTAGCTGAAAATGTTGCTTTATTGTCGGAAGGTCAGGGTTAGAGGGGAAATCTTCGAATATGTTTTTAAATACCGGGTTTTGTAAATTTAATGATTGTACCTTAATATTTTCAGTAGCCAACTTTTCAGGATAAGCTGCACCCATTTGCTGCAGGAATGATTTATAACTCCCCAAATCAGCATCAATAGCCGGGAATACTGCCAATGTACCACCTTTGTTTACATAGGTTTTTAATTGCTGCGATAACCCGGATGAGACGGCTTTAACATCGCTGATAACAATCAGCGGATAGATACTTAAGCCTGCATAATCTATATTACCATCGGGCACGCGCTGGGTATTAAAGAATTGATCTGTGCCGAATACTGCTTTCAAATATGGGTTAAATGTACCGCCATCTATCAGCAATACCTGCATTTGCTGTTTAACATTAAAGCTGAAATAAAACTGGTTATCAAATGTAACCGGGTTATCCTGTAAGGTGATCTCGCCGCGTTGCCAGCCGGGTTTTAAACCAGAGAAGGTAAGCGTATCATTTTGAACAGAACGTGCCTTTAATGTAAAACCACCTAAAGCTTTCTGTTCGCCGTTAATATATAGCTTTAAAGGTATTTTGATAGCGTCTTCTCCGGCATAGTTATGCAGTTTAACAACTAATTTTTCAGTCTCGCCGGGGCGATGGATAGCGCTTAACAACCACACCGAATCAACCGCCACATTTGCAGGTATATTGGCATTTAGTTGCACTAAGGTAACATGCAAACCTGTATCAAGTTTTAAGGGCTGCCCATTGGTGATATTTTTTTGAAAATCGGATATAATATCTATCGACCGGCTTGCTCCCGGTTGCATGGTCAATAAGTTTTGTTGCCTGTCTATGATCTGCTGTAAACTACGGCTGCGTGGGCTTATTTTAACCGCATCAACAGCATCATTAAATTCTTCACGGCTTAACAGGCGCTGGTGTTTACCTTCAAAATCCTGCGTAAGCAGCTGGAACCTGTCATTCATAGAATAGGCAGACACAATTTCTTTAGCGCGACGTTTGGCTTCGTCTAATAATGAGCCTTCTCTGTTAAGAGTTTGCATGGAGTACGAATTGTCCAAAAAAACACTGATGGTGCGTTGTGCGCCTTCATTGGTATTATTATGATTAGATAGATACGGCCTTGCAAATGCTAATACCAAAAAGAATAGCGCCAGTAAACGCGCTAACAGTATTAAGCGTTCTTTTAAATTCCTTCGGGATGATTGCTGTTCCTGGATCTCTTTAAGAAACTGGACATTACTGAAATAGACCTTCTGATATCGCCTAAAATTAAACAAGTGTACCAATATGGGTATGGCCAGGGATAATAATGCAAATAAAAAGGCTGGATATAAAAAATGCATTTTTTGTTGGCTATAGCACGATACTCAAATGTATAAAAAGTTTAATGAATTTGCTGTCTTAACCAATCCATTCAATCTGGCAACCAATTTTACCTGCGATGGTGTTTCTTTTTCTTTTTATGTATTACGGCTTTATGATGTTTCTTCTTCTCCGATTTTTTAGTGGTAGTATGTTTTTCTTCGACAGGCTTTTTAACAGATTCAGAAACCAGGGGCTTACCCTTAACCGAAGTAGAATCTTTACTTAGTTGTTTTACATTAAAGCTATTGCTGTTTAGGGTATACTCCAGCTTACGTTTTGCCCCCGTTGGTTTGGCAGATGGCCCGCTTCCTTCATAAATGGTGAACTCGCGGATAAATTTACCTTCAGAGATATAGAAATTATCATTACCCCGATACCCTTTTCTTTGCGAATTGGTTAATTTGGGGAAATCAAGCTTTTGGACCCTGCTCTCGTAAAACTCAAAAGCATAAATTGTAGTATAATTTATGGTGTCTTTGCGTTTGGCTTGCAGCAATATTTCGGGATGGCCATCTATGTCCATGTCCGAATTATAAACATCGACGATTGTGCCGTTTAAATCACCGGTAGTGGTAGTAAATTTCCTTCCTGATGAATCCGAGTGTAATATCAACAGCGACCCTGTATCAACTGCGCCCCTGCCCCAGCTAAAAATATCATAGTATTGCCCGGGAGCAACCTCTATCATTTTATGAAACTTGAACGGGTCGATCAATACAGGCGCTTTAGGCACACTGGCTAAATTTGCCGGCTTCTTTTGTTCCTGCGCACAACCTGATAGGATGGCGCACCCTATCAGTATAAAAAAATAAGACCTTACGCTCATCTGTAGTTAGTTAGATAATAAATCTGATCCCAGTTCGCCGGTTGGTTTGCCTGGTATAGTAATATAAACCCTCAAACTCCCTGTTGTACCTATATTAAAATATTTTAGGGTGAACTTATGGTAACCTTTTTGCAAAGCAATGGCCCCGTTTTTTGCACCTATAGGATGCTTGCCATCATTATCGACCACCAATTGATCGTCTACCAATATCGTCGAGCCATCGTCAGATGCGGTACCAAAACCATAAACCCCATCATTACCAATACGAATGTATCCTGTATATATTATACCAAAGCCGTTTGTTTTTCTAAACTGATTAATGTTAAAGCTTTTAGCTATCAATGAATCGGTCCCATCAGCAGCCAGTTTAAAATCGTTGGTACTGTTATACTCACCAGGGAATAATTGATAACGTAAGCCTGCATTTGTGCCTTTGTAATCTACAGGTGCCAGCGGAGCCTTGTTAAATACAACCGTTTTAGTTACCACGCTACGTTTGCCTGTTGGGGTTATAACGATGGTTTGCAGTTCACGATAATTATCTATCGGTACATTATAAGTCATAGGAGTAGTAAATTCGTTATCCGTCTCGCGTGGGGTATAACCATCTATAGTGTAGTAAACCTTAGCGCCTGCTACTGATGGTTTTAAATCAACCCTTACTGAAGTACCAAAGTAAACCGTATCCTTAGCGCCTATAGCAGTTGGAACGCGGTAAAGAAACCCATTCTTATCTAACCACGCTAAATGCGATGGTAAGCGCGTATCTGCAAAATCTTTAAA
>JACMRC010000312.1 GCA_014376655.1 Mucilaginibacter sp.
AGCCTGGGGGCGCGATATTAAAATGCAAATTCAGTTTAAAAACATGGATTTTGCACCGTTAATTGATCGTATAAAAGACCTGGACAACAACCATGGGCTATACCTGGAAATGCTTAAACAACCCTGGTTCATAAATAATCAATTGCCTGAAAATGTATCGCTTAAAAATCGTTGGGTAGAAATTTTTGAAACTAAAAATGGATAAACCACTGGTTTCTATAATTATACCGGTTTACAATTCGGCGGCTTTTATTGAAGAAACAATACAGTCTGCCATACAACAAACATGGCCCAATAAAGAGATAATTTTGGTTGATGATGGTTCGACCGATGATTCTTTAGTGATTATAAAGCAATATGAAAGCGCAGCGGTAAAAGTTTTTACGCAGGAAAACAAAGGTGCTGCTGCGGCCAGGAACAAAGGTTTAGCAGAAGCCAAAGGCCATTATATACAGTTTTTAGATGCCGACGACCTGATAAGTAATACCAAGATGGAAGAACAGGTAAACTTGCTGATAAACTACCCGGATTACATTGGATTATGTTCAACTGTTCATTTTTTTGACGGTGATGACCCTCACAAGCAACCCGTGTTAACAGAATGGTATAAAGATGGCTCTGAAGACCCGATAGATTTTTTGATAAAATTGTACAGTGGCGGATTAATAGGTCCCGAATATGGGGGTATGATACAGCCAAATGCATGGTTAACCCCGCGCCAGTTGATTGATAAAGCCGGACCGTGGAATGAAACATTAAGCGTTGACGACGACGGCGAGTTTTTTTGCCGCATAGTATTGGCTTCGCAGGGTGTTAAGTTTAGTAAAAATGGGCTAAATTATTATCGCAAGTTTAATCATCAACAGTCTTTATCGGCCAAAAAAAACAAGAAGAATATGGATAGCGCTGTTACGGCTATAGATCTGAAATACAAGTATTTGAAAGCTGTCACAACCGATCCGATCGTCAATACTATATTTGCGCGTCATTATTGGTGGACCGGCGTGCTGGCTTATCCGCAGTTTAAACAGCTATCTGCCAACTGTATAAAAAAAGCGCGGCAATATGGCTACAGTGGCGAAAAATATGTAGGTGGTACAAGCGGCCATGTCATAGCCAAAATTTTGGGCTGGAAAATAGCCCGACTAATGGCATGGTACCGACATGAATTTAAAAACGAATGGATTTGAAAGCGCAAGTAAAATTCTGGTTAAAACAGTTCCCATTTATTTATCCTAAAAGCATCATTGCTTCATGCAAAAACTGGATAGATAAAGAAAACGCTAAAGACGGTATTTATACAGGCATACGTAAGCATACTTACAGTTTGGTAGAAGAGCCAGAGAATCATACGCACAAACTGCCTGTACTTGCAGATAAGGGTGATGCCGATAAATTTAGCGCTAACGTATTTTATCAAACAGCACCCTCCTATTTATATTACCTTAAAGATTGCTACGTTTACAAGCAAAGAGGCTTGGTTTTAACCAACAGAAATGCCCTGTTCCAGGAATTTACGCATAATTTTAATATCGAACCATTAAAGCGTTTTATCTTAAAAAATCCTTTTTATACATTTTCTTCTCAAACAAAAAACATTAAAGGAGTCGGCGCTATGCTGGTGTCGCCGCAAAGCCATAATTATTACCATTGGCTATTTGATGTATTACCTCGAATAAGGCTTTATGCCGACGTATTAGACCATATTTCGCATTTCTGTATATCAGCAGCTGTTCCGCAAAAATTCTTGGATATGCTGCCTCAATTTGGCATCCCGTTAAACAAAATATTGCTGGTTAATGATATCGATAAACTGCATTTCGACAATTTATACGTGGCGTCACTACCCGGTAGTGAAGGACGCGCACCTAAATGGGGAATAGACTATGTTCGGAAAAAATTGTTACCAAATACAAGCCCGGAACCAACACGAAAAATATATTTAAAAAGGGGCGACCAAGGGGAAAGAAAAATATTAAACGAGAGCGCAATTATAAGCCTGTTGGAAAAGGCCGGATTTGAGATCATTGATCCCGAAACGCTAAGCATTGAAGCGCAAATTGAGCTGATGCAAAAGGTAAAACTTGTTATCAGCGCCCACGGTGCAGCATTAAGCAATTTATTATTTGTACAAGAAGGGATAGAGGTTATAGAACTATTTTCGAGCGATTATTTCAGAACGGACTGTTACTTTACGCTTGCCCGTATGCTCAATTTAAGGTATCAATATTTGCTGGGAACAAAACCTGCTAATGCAAATTGGGGTGATATAGAGGTTAGCGAAGAGGTATTGTTCAAGCTATTACACAAGTAGGTTAGTGTTCAAAAAAAACTCCTTACTCTCCATAGATATTTTAAGAGCGATAGCCGCGTTTGGGGTATTTGCTTATCATCAACATATATTCGGGCTAATTGCACGCTACACCAGCGTGCCGGCTATTGATATGATAGATAACTTTGGTGCTGCGTTTGCAGTGCCATTGTTCTTTTTAATAAGCGGCTATTGCATCCACCTGTCAAACATGAAACATCTTGCCGGTAATAAACCCTTGCCCTTAAAAGAGTATTACAAACGGCGGTTTTTACGCATTTACCCGCCTTATTTGGCAGCCTTAATATTCTCTGTAGCTGTAAATTATTCTACATATAATACCCTGCCTACAACTTCAGATTTCATAGTTCACTTATTTGTTTTGCAAGGTTTTACAGTGGCGTATTTTAATACCATTAACTTAGTGCTGTGGACTGTAAGTGTAGAGATAGCTTTCTACCTTATCTACCCAATATTTTACTGTATTCGTTTAAAATATTCCTTAAATAAAGCCCTGCTGTTTACCTTATTAATAAGCACGCTAAGCATTGTTTATTTCTGGTCAAAAACCGTTCTAACACTACCACAGTATTTTTGCGTATTCAATATATGGTTTGCCTGGTGTTGCGGTGCTTTCCTGGCGGATAAAGAAACGTTCAGCCCTGTAGATATAAGGAAACCGATGTATATATTAATATACGCGGGCATCATTGCATTTAGGTTTATTCCGGCTATTCCAAATATTATTTATTTTCAGCTAAATATTTTATTGTGGACAGGGCCGGTTGTATTTATTACATCGAAAGAACAATGGTTTGTTAAACATTATTCGATAGTTACTAAAGTAGTAACATCAATGGGTTTATCCAGTTATTCGTTATACCTTTTACATGAACCCTTAATTACGCTAAAGAATTATCTGGGCCACCGCTTTTTACCTACCGGTTTACAGTTTGCGGGCGTTACCTTAGGCACCCTGCTAATCCCGGTAGTAGCCTGGTATAGCTTTAAGTACATAGAAAAACCATTTACAGCCAGGAAGAAAACCGTTGCCCCAACCGCTTAACATACTAACGCTTGCCACCGGCAAAAAGCTGTTTATTGATATGGCAGTTAATCTTGCCCGGTCGTTTAGCTTATGGAACAAAGGCAGTGATATTAACTTTTATATAGCTACCGATTTGCAGGAGTTTGTTCCTGCAGATGTAAAAGCTTTCACCCAAATTATAACCCTGCAACCTAATGAATTTGGTGTAGGGTTTTCGCCAAAATTATACCTGGATAAACTGGCACCTGCCGGCCAAACCTTGTTTATAGATAGTGATTGCCTGGTATATGGCAACCTACTGCCTGTGTTCGAAAAATTTAAGGGGCACCAGGTTTCGGTGGTGGGTAGTTACATTGCTACCGGCGAGTGGTTTGGCGATGTGGCCACCATTTGTAAAAAATACCAGGTGCCACACCTGCCCAAATTTAATGGTGGCATTTATTATTTAGAGAATGGGCCTGTTGCCGCACAGGTTTATGCCACAGCCCCGGAGCTGGAAACACAATATGACGATATAGGCTTTGTGCGCTTACGCGGGCGACCGAATGACGAAGTATTGATGGCGCTGGCTATGGCGTTGCATAAGCAGGAACCTATTGATGATGATGGTACCATTCTTGCCGAATTTGTAAATTTCCAATCGGGTATCACATCAGACGTTATAAAAGGTGTGGCCGAGTTATACAATAAACCAGGACATCCTAATTATCAACCAAAATGGCCGTTAACGTTGGCAAGGCCGTTAATCGTTCATTTTTTGGGGCATCATAATAAAACCTTGCCTTATACTAAAGAAACTAAGCTGCTTGAGTACCTTTTTAACAAAAAACATTCGTTAAACATAGCCCGTATTTTAACAAGCTTACAAATAACGTTGCCTACGCAAACTGTTACTTGGGTTAAGCAATTATTTAGGCCCCTATATCATTTATTATTAGGCGCCCGTAAAATAAAACCGTCAGAAAGAGTAATTAAGTAACGTGGATATTAGCATTATCATACCAACCTATAACCGTCTCTGGAGCCTTCCTAAGGCTGTAAGCAGTTGTTATGACCCGGACGTAGCTATTGAAGTAATTGTAATTGATGATGGCAGTACAGACGATACCTGGCAATGGTTGAAGCAACAAGACAATGTAATTGCCATTAAGCAGGAAAACATGGGTAAAGATTGGGCTGTGAACAAAGGTTTTAGCATTGCTACAGGTAAGTACATACGTTTTCTTGATTCGGACGATTGGATATTGCCCGGTTCGTGTGCCAAATTATTCCACGAAGCAGAAAAAACAGGGGCAGACATTATTTGCGGAGGCTATGAGACCTACGATGAAAACGAAAAATTAATTAAAGAAACACCATGGACAGTTTGCGACGATTTCCTGGCACAGCAATTAGGCGAGTGCGATTCGTCACATTATAGTGCTTATCTTTTTAAAAAAGATTTTATAAACAACATCCCCCATCGCCAGGAATTTGGCGGGCTTGACGATAGGCAGTTTATAATTGAAACGGCATTAAAGTATCCAAAAACCAGCTATATATCATCGCCTGCGCTGGCACACAGAATACATAACAACATTAGGCTGCAAAACATAAGTGGTTTACAAAAAACTGTTTATCACCAGGCATATTATAACATATATAAAAAAGCATTAACCTTGCTTGAAGCGCGGGGCGAACTTAACCAGCGCCGCAAAAATGCAGCTTGCAATAATTTATGGCACCTTGCCCACTGGACAGCATATTCTGATATCACAGCTGCTTATAAAATTTACCAATGGGTTTATAAGCTTAACCCGCAATTTAAACCTACAGGAAACAAACCTTTAGCATTATTATATAAAACGTTAGGGTTTACCTTTACCGAACGACTACTAAAGCTTAAAAGAGGTTAGCACAACCTATGCAACTAACAGGCAATATATCATTGAACAGATTTGAGTGGGCCGATAAAACAGCACGCCATCTGATCCGTAAGTACTATCAAAAAGCGAAGCCGGTACATTATGATGTAGGCGCGGGTCAAAACTCGCTGGTAAAACAACTGGCTGCTGAAACCGCTAATGGCTACTCTTTTGATCTGTTACCGTTTGATGAAAGTATTGAGCAATGGGATATTGAAAAAAGCTTACCCTATAACTACCAGCCTGCCGATATTGTTACCTTTTTAGAAATTGTTGAGCACTTAAACAACCCATGGGCCTGCATAAAAAACATCTCGGCAGCTATGGCACCAGGTGGTTTTTTAGTACTTACCACACCAAACCCTAGTTGGAGTACCAGTAGGGTTAGTTTATTGTTTAAAGGGTTTTTAACCTGCTTTACACAATCAGACCTGGATCTTAATCACCACGTATTTGTAGCATGGCCGCATATATTGCAAAAATTATTGGCCGATAATGGTTTGGAAATAATAGAATATGTTACCCTTGACGGGCCTACCCGTTTGTTTGGCGGCGGGCTTAAGCTGTCGCAATTTATTATACAGTTTCCGGCCAGGCTTATAAAAATAATAATAGAGAAAAAAGACCCAACCGCAATGGGCATGAGTTATGGAATTGTAGCCCGTAAAATTGGTGGAACCACTTAATATTTTTTACAGCGAACCTGACCCCGACAGGTGGATAAAGTTCGACCGGTACCCAAGGCGATTAATTCGCAGGTTGGTGCGTGGTAAAACACGCCCCGGCGGGGTGGCAATGGTAGCCATTAACCTGATGAAAGGATTAGATAAGTTAGGTATACCTTATAGATTGAATAATTATCGTTATATCCGGCAACATCCGAATGAAGTAGCGTGTATTATAGGGAAAACGCATGTACTTTTTGAGCATACATGGATAAACCCGGTAGTTTTTGGCGCAGGCATTTATTCGCACCCGATAGATTGCCCTGACCTGCTCACTAAATACCCCAACATAAAACGCGTATTAGTACCCGGCGAATGGATGCGGCAAATGTTTGAACCTTACTATGGTGATAAAGTATTAGCCTGGCCAACCGGGATAGATACTGATGAGTGGAAACCTGCAGACAGCAGTAAAAGCATCGACTTTTTAGTATATGATAAAGTGCGTTGGGAACATGGCAGATACAATGATGAGTTGATATCCCCTATCCTCAAAACACTGGATGATAAACAATTAAGTCACATACACATACAATATGGCAGCTATACCCCTACTGAGTTAAAGGATAAGGTAAGCAAATGCAAGGCTGTTATATTTTTATGCGAGCATGAAACACAGGGCTTAGCCTATCAGCAAATATTAGCAACCAATACCCCAATACTGGCCTGGGACAGGGGCGGTTATTGGCAGGACCCGCATTATTACCCCGAAAAAGTTAAGTACGGCCCTGTTAGTTCTGTACCCTATTGGGATGAAAGATGCGGCGTAAAGTTTACAGGGATAGATGATTTTGAGAAAAACCTTACTGGCTTTTTAAAACAAGTAAACACTTTCAAACCCCGGGAATATATATTTGAAAATTTAACCTTAGAAAAATGCGCCAAAAAATACCTGGACATAGTGCAGCATATTAATGATTAGATGCTCCTAAAAAAGATGAAAATATTGCTGATAATGGATCCCGGCATATCCGTTCCGCCCAAACAATACGGCGGGCACGAGCGGCTGGTGTATGCATTTGCAGAAGAGTATGTAAAATTGGGGCATGAGGTTACTTTACTGGCCGGGCCAGACTCCTATTGCAGTGGCAAAACGGTTACTTATGGCGTTAATGACTTAAACCGTTCAAAATTACAAAGAGCCAGAGAAGTATTTTTTGTGTGGCGATATTTAAGACGCAACAAAAACAATTTTGACCTGGTACATAATTTTGGACGCTTAATTTTATTGCTCCCTATTATAAATTCCGACTCAAAAAAGATAATGAGCTATGGCAGAAGCATAGCTACATCGGGCATACGCACCATCAATGCTTTGCCTAACAAAAATTTAATATTTACTGCCTGTAGCAATTATTGCGCTAACTCTGGCAATGTAGCAGGTACCTGGCGCACAGTGTATAATGCTATTGATTTTTCAAAATATCAACCAACACAAATAACTGATAAAGAAGTTCCATTAGTGTTTTTGAGCAGGCTTGATAAAATTAAGGGGCCGCACATTGCCATAAATATAGCGCTTAAAACAGGCCATAAATTAATTATAGCAGGTAACGAACCAACTACGCCAGATAACATAGCTTATTATAAAGAGTTTGTATTACCCTATATTGATCAGCAGCAAATTATATATGTTGGCGAGGTAAATGATGTACAAAAAAACAATCTTTTAGGTAAAGGTAAAGCCATGCTTTTCCCCTTAAGCGGCGATGAGGCATTTGGCATAGTGATGATAGAGGCCATGGCCTGCGGCACACCGGTAATAGCATTTAACCATGCAGCAGCGCCCGAAGTTGTTGATAACGGGCTAACCGGCTTTATCGTTAATACAGAAGATGAAATGTTAAATGCGTTAAATAAAATATCGCAGATAGATAGGGCGCAATGCCGCCAGGTTGCCGAACAGAGATTTGACGTTAAAGTAATTGCCCGCCAATACCTGGATTTGCTTAATGATTAACACACACGTAAAAAAGTTTTTTTTCGAAATTGAAACTATACCCGGGGTATTGCAAACATCCTATTTTCCGTCATTAAACGGCATCCGCGGTATAGCAATAATAATGGTAGTTTTTTCGCATTTAAGGTTAAGCTTTGCAACGCCTTATACTACAGTTTTTAATGGTTCGCTCGGTGTATTATTTTTCTTTGTACTCAGCGGTTTTTTAATTACAACATTATGCCTTAAAGAAAAGATCATCACCCATGATATCTCTTTAAAAAACTTTTACGTGCGCAGGATATTAAGAATATTCCCGGTTGCTTACTTGTTTATACTGGTAATTATTGCGCTTAACTTTATTTTTAAATTAAACATAAGCTGGATAAATATTGCCGGCACATCGCTTTACCTCATAAATTTCACTTCCTATTTCAGGAAATATCACCATAGTTACTATACGGGGCATTTTTGGTCGTTATCAGTCGAGGAGCAGTTTTATTTAATTGTACCTTTTATCCTTAAAAAAAGCTTCAAAACATTCTTGCTGGCTATATTATTTATTGTATTTATAATACCTGTAATAATAGGCCTGCAATACCTGTTTATTAGCCTAAATAATAACTATCTGCTATACGCTTTTGCACATTACTTTATAAAATTTCAGCCAATTGCTGTTGGATGTTTATTTGCTGTAATAGCTTTTAAATATGAGTTTAAGCAGTCTGCCTTAATAAAGGTTATAGCTAATCTTATTGCATTTGCACTGGTATTTTTGCTCAGGTATGATGATTTTTTTAGCTTACGCGATATGCTGGTTGGTATTGTGTCGTCATTTTTGATAGCTTACATTATTATATCAAACCTATCGCCCGGCACCGATTTAATTTTCAAGATTTTAAACAATAAGTTTTTAAACCTGGTAGGTGTGTTATCATACAGCATATATATCTGGCAAGAAATTTTCACGTCTGATGATGGGAAACTGCCATTTTACATTGGCACATTTCCATTTAACTTAATCTGGATAATAGTAATTAGCGCGCTATCCTATTATTTTTACGAAAGCTATTTTTTAAAGTTAAAATCAAAATTTTCACGGATAAAAAGTGCCCCGGCAACATCACTTGAAGCATAACGCTAAAAAAATTCTCTTTATAACATCGGGGCAACCATCGCTAAACCCCCGCCTGGTTAAAGAGGCCGATGCTTTGGCCGATGCCGGTTATACTGTTACAGTATTGTATATGTATTGGAATAAATGGGGCGTTGCTTTTGATAAAGAATTAATAGCCACTAAAAAGTGGACGGCAATATGTATAGGCGGAGAGCCGCAACATACAGCTAATCAATATTTGGCCAGCCGGATAATTTTTAAAGTGGCCCGGCTTGTAAGCCGCAAAACCAAAGGCCGGTTTATGGCTGATATAGCCGCAGCGCGTGCCAGCTATTACTTAATTCGTGAAGCAAAAAAACATACAGCCGACTTGTACATTGGGCATAACCTGGGTGCGTTGCCTGCGGTTGTCAGGGCCGCTAAAGCTAATAACAGGCCTTGTGGTTTTGATGCCGAAGATTTTCATCGTTATGAAAACAGCAATGATGATAATAATGATGAGGTAATTTTAAAAATCAGTATAGAGAATAAATATATACCGCAATTAAATTACTTTACAACTAGCAGCCTGCAAATAGCTGAAGCATATTCGAAAATATTTGAAGACCTGAAGCCGGTGGTTTTATTAAATGTTTTCCCAAAAAGCAATTTTACAGTAATTGATAATGATGGCCCGTTAAGGTTATTTTGGTTTTCGCAAACTATTGGGCCAAACCGGGGGCTTGATGATATTATTAGTGCATTGCAGATTTTGAATAAAGCAGATTTTGAACTGCATTTATTAGGCGATATATCAACATCGTCAAAAGATTTTATTGATGAGCTAAAAAACAGCGGGGTTAATATTAAATTCCATGCCCCCATCCCTCCGGATGAGATAATACCATTTGCCAACCAGTTTGATATAGGCCTGGCGCTTGAAAATAAAGTGCCTGTTAACAGGGATATATGCCTTACAAACAAAATATTCACTTACATGCAAGCGGGGTTAGCTATAATTGCCAGTGATACTACCGCTCAAAGATATTTTATAGCCAAAAACCCTACAATAGGGCAAATTTATACTGGAAAAGATTCGCAGGCAGTGGCCGTGATCATTTCAAATTATTATAAAAAGCCGGCGTTGTTAACAGCTGCTAAAAATGAAGCTTTACGTTTAGGGCATGAAAAGTATAACTGGGAAGTTGAAAGCGTGAAATTTTTAAAACTTGTGGAAGAAACGCTGTCAACTTCAAATTCATAATGCAGCAAAAACACGGTCATAACTGGTTTTCGGGTGTCGATAGCATTAGGTTTGTATTGGCATTTATAGTTATGCTATCGCATTTTGATAATGTGTATGCCGAAGCATTAAAACGTTCGGCATTTTTACCGGTAAAAGCAGTTGGTGTTTTCCTGGCTAACGCGTTTGATGGAACATCGGCAGTAATTGCTTTTTTTATAATATCGGGCTTTGTAATTCATTATCCCTGTAAAAACGGCATTAACAATTTGTTGCAATTTTGGGTAAGACGTTTTTTTCGCATCTTAATGCCATTAGCGATTATTCTTACTGCGGGTACAGCATTTGGGCACCCGGAAAAAACAGTTACCTGGAGCTTATATTGTGAGTTGATATATTATGCTATATATCCGTTATTATTAAAGATAAATTTCAGCTGGACGACAAAGTTTATAGCAGCCTGGATTGTTGCCGCATTAATAATTTGCATCACTTCCTATCATGATGTATTTGCATTTATTAAACAGACCAATAACAATTATCAGGGCTATTATTGGCAGTTTGGCAATTACGTAACCTGGATAATTGGCCTGCCCTGTTGGTTGTTAGGCGTACTGATTGCCGAAAATATAGACCAATTAAAAACGGTTGCTTTTAGCAAAGTGGTGCTATACAGGCTGGCTGTATTTACGATTAGCTGTTTTTGCTGCTTTGGTAAATTTCATTTGCATCTGAGCTATCTGTTAACTATGAATGTATTTGCCTTAATATTATACAAATGGCTGCAAACCGAGATAGTTTATTTTAAAAATAAACAGCCAAACTTAATGCTGGAAAGAATGGGGAAGTTTTCCTATTCAATGTACTTATGCCACCCTTTAGTACTGGTGTTATTAAAACAATACATCGAGCTAAATAATGGTACTTACCTATTGATTGTGGCACTTACTGTTTTGTTGGCGCACGTGTTTTATTTATTGATAGAACGGCCATCGCACCAATTGGCAAGAGGTATTAACCAACGATTTTTTTTTCGAGTTAAGTGAAACGCCTGCTTATCATTTCGCCTTATTTTGCACCGTTAAATACCCCCGATATGCAGCGGGTGCGTACAAGCCTACCCTATTTTAAAGAAAATGGTTGGGAAGCAGAAATTGTAACTGTAGATGCACAATATTGCGATATGCCAACCGACGAGCTTCTGTTGCAAACAATACCGGCCGACATAAAAATACATACCGTAAAAGCCTTAAAAAAGAGCCTTACTTCTAAGTTTGGCTTCGGGGCTATAGCTTTCCGGTCATATTGGTTTTATCGTAAAAAGGTTGATGAGTTGTTGAAAGCGAAGAAATTTGATCTAATCTATTTTTCAACCACGCAGTTCCCAATATGTGTATTAGGCGCTCATTGGAAAAAGCAGTTTAACGTACCATACGTTATAGATATGCAGGACCCCTGGTACTCCACTTATTATAACGATAAAAAACAACAACCGCCCAAATATAAATTGATATACACCTTGCATAAATACCTTGAAGCTATTGCAATGAAACAAGTTGGGGGCTTAATAAGTGTATCTGAAAGTTATATTACTGATCTTAAAAACAGGTATTCGCAAATAAAGAACCTTCCTTCGGCTACAATTACTTTTGGGAGTTTTGAGCCAGATATGGATCTCGCCATCAAGAATCGGTCGGCCTTTACTAATTTATTAGATCCCGGCTGTAAGAATGTAGTTTATATTGGCCGTGGGGGTGCCGACATGCACAATGCTATAACACCGCTTTTTAAAGCATTTAAACAACTGATAACAGCGCAGCCTGGCTATTACAGCAACATAAAATTATATTTTATTGGTACCAGCTACGCACCTAAAGGGCAGGGCAAATTAACTATATTGCCGCTAGCCCGGCAGCTTGGTATTGAAAACAATGTAATTGAAATTACAGACAGGATAAGCTATTTCCATTCGCTGGTTACTTTATTGCAGGCTGATGCTTTGTTTATACCGGGGTCTGATGATCCGAGGTATTCACCTTCAAAATTGTATCCTTACTTGTTGGCTAAAAAACCATTATTAGCTATTTTCAATCCCTTAAGCCCGGCACTAAATATTTTAGCGGAGTGCGGTATACATGCTTACAGTTATGATACTTTTGCTATTGAAACACAGGTGCAACCTTTTTTTACAAATTTAATTAATGGTGGTATTAGCGTTTCTGAATATAATGAAGATGGCATTAAAAAGCACACTGCAAAAAATATGACCAAAATGCAATGCGATTTGTTTAACCAGGTTTTAGCTACAACAAACTAATGCGATTAGCAATTATCACCACCCACCCTATACAATATTATGCCCCGGTATTTAAACTACTGGCCCAACAGGCAGAAGTAAAGGTTTTTTATACCTGGGGAGAAGCCTCTATAGAAAAACACGACCCCGGTTTTGATAAAACTATAAAGTGGGATATTAATCTTTTAGATGGCTATGATTATCAATGGCTGCAAAACACATCCGGCGACCCGGGTTCGCACCATTTTAATGGTATCGTAAACCCCACTATAATTGCGGATATTGAGGCATGGAAGCCGGATACTGTATTAGTTTACGGGTGGGCTTATAAAAGCCATTTAAACGTAATGCGGTATTTTAAAAATAAAATACCGGTACTTTTCCGTGGCGACTCTACGCTACTTGATGAAAAGCCAGGGCTTAAAAACGCGATCAGGTCGATCTATCTAAAATGGGTATATAACACGGTGGATTACGCCCTTTATACCGGTATAAACAATAAAGCCTATTTTAAAAAATATGGCTTGCGAGACGATCAATTGATTTTTGCACCACATGCTGTTGATAACGACAGGTTTGCTGATCCAAAAGAAAAAGAAGCCGCTAAATTAAAGCGCCTGTTTGGGCTTGATGCAGATAGTATAGTTATACTTTTTGCGGGGAAGCTGGAGGTTAAAAAAAATCCTGCCCTATTACTAAAAGCATTTACTAATTTAGGTGCAACTAATACACACTTACTTATTGTAGGAAACGGCGTTTTAAAAGATGATTTGAAACAGCAGGCCATGTCAAATCCAAACATCCATTTTATGGATTTTAAAAATCAAACCTACATGCCCATTATTTACCAGGCTTGTGATATTTTTTGCTTACCATCAAAAGGGCCCGGCGAAACGTGGGGGCTGGCTGTTAATGAAGCAATGGCGTGTAGTAAAGTTGTTTTGGTGTCTGATAAAGCCGGTTGTGCTGCAGACCTTGTAAAACCTAACCAAAATGGAATGGTATTCACAGCAGGATCTGTTAAAGACATTAGCGAAAAATTGGCTTACCTGGTTAACAAAGGAAAAACAGAACTTGCGCAGATGGGCAAAGACTCCAAAATAATAATAGAAGACTGGAATTTAATAAACCAGGCCAATGCTATTGTAAATTATAAAAATGGAAGAAACCAGTAAATCTTTTGAGCGGTACCTGATATTATATGTACCATGGGTATTGGCAATACTATTAAAAAGCTCTCCGACAATATCTTACTTTACTGCATGGTTCGGATCATTCGCTATATTTTTTGTTTGTTATAGTGGTTGGATCAAGCCATTACCTAAAGACAGGGCCATAGGTGCGCAATTAATGCGACCGATATTTTTAGTACAAATAATATTTGTTGGTTACATGGCCTGTAGTTCTATATTTTACTTTTGCGGCCTTTTAGGTATTATAGATAACAGTGGTTTAGCTACGTTTATTGTTGATAATGAAAACGTTGAACTTGCCGCTCAGTGTCAGCGGTATTACGTTTTAGGACATGCTTCATTTGTAACCGGCCTGGTATTATCAATGAAATATCCTATTAAACAAAAATATAAGGTTAGTAATGAAAAACTGGCCAATGTTTTATTAATGATGGCTATTATATTTTTGCCGGTATCATACCTTGCCGGGCACACAAATGGTTTAGAACAATTTTATTTTCAGTTTACTTCCTTAAGTTTTATTGCCGGCACATTGGCCCTTGCATTTGCAATACCCTTAAATAAAGTTTTTAATACTATTTTTTGCTTGTTTTTATACTTCACTAACTTTTACCAGGCACTAACATCGGGCTTTAAAGAGCCTATTATCGTCAGTACTCTTGTATTAGGTGTTTTTTTATATCCTACCTATAAGCGCATTGTGTTAATGACATTTTTACCTATGTTATTGCTGCTATTTATGTATTTACCAACCTATAACCACATTTTTCGTGAAAATGCATGGGGCAGTGATAATGTTAATGCCGATGATGCCTACAAACTTGCGCTTGATGCCGCGTTAAGTGATGAGTCGCAGGAAGATACTAATTTGGGTTTTTTAATATATCGCCTTAGTGAGATAGATATGTTTACCGGGTATGTAAGATCATCGCCTACATACGTAGATTTTTATGGTTTAGAATTAGTAAAGCAATCATTAATTGCCATTGTACCGCGCGTGTTTTGGCCTGAAAAGCCAATTACCGAAGACCTGGTGATGGAACGGGTATATAATTCTGGTGTTATACGGCGGGGGTCTTCTGTTTCGGCTAAACCTGCTTATATTGTAGATGGATATTTGTCGGCCGGTGCATTTGGGGTGTTTTTATCATTACTTGTTTATGGGGCTGCGGTGCAATTAATATCGCAAAAAGCTGAACAATTGTTTGGAGGATATATATTAGGTACGGCCTTAATATTTTCTGGCCTGTTTCAAATTTTTTGGCGCGGTTTAAGCTTTGAGTTTTTACTTAATTCTGTTTTTTGGAGTTTCATTACCATGATAGTTTTGAGCAGGGTACTTAGGGCACAAAATATTTTAGAAGACATTTGAATATTCTGCAAATTAATGCGTCCTACAAACCGGCTTATATTTATGGCGGGCCTACCATGTCTGTAGCTAAACTAAGCGAGCAACTGGTAGATGCAGGTAATAAGGTAACGGTTTTTACAACTACTGCTAATGGCAAATACGAATTAGCTATCGAACCCAATAAACCAACACTGGTAGACGGCGTTTGGGTAACCTATTTTAAACGTATTACCAAAGACCATAGTCACTTTTCGCCCGGTCTTTTAATTAAACTTTGGCGGGATGTGCGTGGGTTTGATATTGTACATATCCATGCATGGTGGAATTTAGTTTCTGTATTTTCTGCGTTCATTGCCTTAGTAAGGAAGGTACCTGTAGTCATTTCGCCACGCGGGACATTAAGCGATTATTCTTTCCAAAACAAAAACAGCGCAGTTAAAAGTTTGATACATAATTTTTTAGGCAAGAGCCTATTAAAACGATCATATCTGCATGCCACATCTGTCGCCGAGAAAAAAGCGCTGTTAAATATTATAAAACCCATTGAGCTATTTGATATAGCTAACTTCGTTAAAATAGCACAGCAACCAGCCTCAAAAAAATCACCAGGGCCAATTTTAAAATTGCTCTTTTTATCAAGAATTGAAGAAAAGAAAGGGTTAGATGTTTTATTACAAGCGTTACCCCGCCTAAGTATCCCATACCATTTAACCATTGCAGGCCATGGTGACGAAAATTATATAAGCATATTAAAAAACATAGCCCATTATAACCATAGCGATACTAATATAAGCTGGATAGGTTTTCAAAACGAAAATAAATTTGATGTTTTTAGCGATCATGATCTGTTGGTGTTACCTTCATATAATGAAAACTTTGGCAATGTGATTATTGAAAGCCTGAGCACAGGCACACCCGTATTGATAAGCGAGCATGTTGGCCTGGCAGATTATGTTACTGAAAACAACTTAGGCTGGATCTGTCAAACAACACCACAATCTGTAAGCGATATTATAAATGATATAGCTACTAACGGTATGGATAAGTTAGCTAATATTACTATTAGCGCGCCCGAAATTATTCATCGTGATTTTGATGATGACCAATTAATTAAAAAATATATAGATATGTATCAGCAAATTATTGATAATGGCTGAGTATAAAGATTACGGCTTTAGCGAAAGTGCACCAGCTCATACTTTTCAATACTTACAAGAGCCTATATTGGGGCTGCTTAGCAACGACATTTGCCGGTGTATTTTGGATTTGGGTTGCGGCAACGGCTACCTGGTAAACTATTTAATAAGTAAAGGTTATAATGCTTTTGGTACCGATGCATCTGCCGAGGGCATAGCAATTGCAAAGAAAACACACCCGGATAGGTTTTTTCTACAAGATCTATCAACAGGTAAATTGCCCAATGAACTACAGGCTAAAAAATTTGACATCATTATATCAACAGAAGTTATTGAGCATTTGTATGATCCCGAAAGCTTTATAAACTTTTGCAAAAAGGTAATAATAAACGGCGGCGAAATTATCATATCTACCCCCTACCACGGCTATTTAAAAAACTTAATGCTTAGCCTGTTTGATAAATGGGATAGCCACTTAAACCCGATGTGGCATGGCGGCCATATTAAACTATGGTCAAGAAAAACATTAAGTAATGCTTTGATAAATGCCGGGTTTACCAATATTGAATTTAAAGGTTGCGGCAGAATGCCGTACTTTTGGAAATCCATGATCATTAAAGCCAGGTTGATTTGAGCACTCCTTACTCATTTATTGTTTTAACTTATAATGAAGAGGTACACCTGCCCCGGTTTTTACAATCGATAGCAGAGTTAAACGCCCCTGTTTTTATTGTTGACTCTGGCAGTACCGATGATACGATTAAAATTGGTGAGGAGTATGGCGCGACATTTTTATATAACCCGTTCCAAAATCACCCAACGCAATGGGATTTCGCGCTTAAAAACTGCCCGGTACAAACGCCATGGGTAATTTGTTTAGATGCAGACCAGGCACTAACACACGAACTAAAACAACACCTGATTAATTTTAAAGACGAAGAGCATACAGGCACTAATGGCTTTTACTTTAACCGTAAAAACTTTTTTAAGGGCCGGTGGATAAAACACGGCGGCTATTACCCGTTCTATTTATTAAAGATGTTTAGGTACGGCGTTGGCTACTCGGACACTACCGAAAAAATGGACCATCGTTTTGTAGTACCGGGTAAAACCGAAATTTGGAAAGACGGCCATTTATTAGAAGAAAATTTAAAAGAGAACAGTATAAGCTTTTGGATAGCCAAGCACAATAGGTACAGCGATTTGGTTGCCCAGCAGGAGGTAGAGCGAATGCGATCTGCCATAACATTGGCAGAACAACCCACCTTTTGGGGATCGCCTAATCAGCGTAAGGCCTGGTATAAGCAAAGGTGGCAAAAACTACCGCGGTATATACGCCCAATGTTATACTTTACCCAACGTATGATATTTCAGTTAGGGATTTTAGATGGCCGTACGGGCATAGTATTTCATTTTTTGCAAGGCTTTTGGTTCCGGCTGGTTGTAGATATTAAAATTGATGAAATTTTAAAACAGCAAAATGATACCAAATAAGCAAAATAATCCTATAAGGTTTGCCGTATGGTTTATTGGCTTATTCCTGGTGTTTTACTATTTCAATATCTTATTTTTTGGGCTTACAACCCCGGGCGGCAATTACAGCCCATTTTTGGCAGGGTATTTAAATTACATAGCGGTATTACGCTGGATATTGTTAAAATGCAGTGCTTCTGTTTTAAGTTGCTGGGGTTTTACTGCTATTACTAATAACTACGAACTCTTGGTTGCCGGGCGTAGTTCCATTGTACTGGTATACTCTTGCCTGGGTTTGGGCGTTGTTAGTTTCTTTACGGCATTTGTACTGGCTTATCCAAAACCGCGTAAAGCAAAAATCGTATTCTTAATATCAGGCATTCTTGGCATTGAGTTTTTAAACGTGATCCGTTTTGTAGTGCTGGCCCTGTTTTGGGATAAACGCCCGGGGACGATTATTGATCATCACACAATTTTTAATATCTTCATCTATATTGTAATAAGTGCCTGTCTTTATTTTTGGGTAAAAAATGATGTGGCTGTAAAAAAATAACATGCAAAAAACCGACCTGGAATCGTACAATAATCACCCCTATCACCCCGGTGGCAATATGCTTAAAAGGGTGTTATGGCATTACGTAAGCGGTTTTGTTTTTAAAACAAGCTTATTCCCGGTGTACAGTATAAAAGTGATGCTATTGCGCTTATTTGGCGCTAAAATTGGCAAACAGGTTGAGATTAAACCCTGCGTTAATATAAAGTACCCATGGTTGCTTACCATTTATGATGAGGTTTGGATTGGTGAAAATGTATGGATAGATAATATAGCCATGGTTACCATTGGTAGTAATGTATGTATATCGCAAGGTGCAACCATACTTACCGGCAGCCACAATTACAAAAAGCCGTCATTTGATTTGATTACAGGCGCTTTGATGATAGAAGATGGCGTATGGATAGGCGCGCTTGCAACTGTTAACCAGGGGCTTGTTAT
>JACMRC010000313.1 GCA_014376655.1 Mucilaginibacter sp.
AACATTGTATTTTACTGTAGACTAAAAATTTTATTCATTAACACCCACTTCTCGCCGGGCTTAGCGCCGGGGATAGCCTGCTGGTATTTCCACATTAGCTGCTCCCATTCCTGTACTTTTGGATTTGCCGCATCCATAGCGCCTTTTTTATCGAAGCTAAAACCGGCACCGGTTTCCATTATCATAAACAAGCGGTTACCGAAACGGTAAATCTCCATATCGGTTATGCCGCCACCGGTAATACTATCGTGGATCTCGGGCCAGATCTTTTCGTGGTATTTTTCGTACTCCGCTATCAGTTGTGGGTCGTCAACTAAATCTAATGCTAAACAGTATCTGGCCATAATTATGCTTTTTTTATAACCTTATGGCCTTTTAACCCATAGTACAACACAACCGCGAAACACAATAATGGTACGATATAAGCCATTTGGATACTGCCTGTTCTATCAGATATCAACCCCATAAATAATGGTGCTACACCGCCGCCTATAATTGCCATTACCAGAAATGATGAAGCAATTTTTGTTTCCTCGCCCAGGCCCTTAATACCCAACGCAAATATAGTTGGGAACATGATAGACATGAAAAAAGGCACCGCCATTACCGCGTATAAAGCTACATTACCATGCGTAGTTAAAGCTATGGCCAGTAATAAAATACTGATACCTGCATAGATGCTTAACAACTTCGCCGCGTCAATAAATCGCATAAAGAAAGTACCTGCAAAACGGCCTACCATAAAACCAACCATCGCTATTGTTCCCCATAAAAAAGCTGCATCCCTCTCGGCTATATCTGCAACAAATTTTGCATAACGTATGAAGAAACTACCTACGCCAACCTGTGCGCCAACATAGAAGAACTGTGCCGCAACAGCCCAGCCTACATGTTTATGTTTCAATACTGCTGCTGAAAATTCTGTACCCGGTGCATGGCTATCAACCGCGCTGTCATCCTCTTTAACATTGGGCAGCTTTGTGAACACAAACAACAGGATCAATAAAATAACCAAACCGCCAATCACCAAATATGGAATCTTTACTGTGTTTGCTTCTGATTGCAGGTAGGCCGCCAATTGGTCTGGCAACATATTTTTCAGTTCGGCAGGGGTATGTTCAATACCCGACAGGATAACCTGTCCGCCTATTATTGGGGCTACAAACGCGCCAACACCGTTAAATGATTGTGCAAAGTTTAAGCGTTGTGCCGATGTTTCTTTATCGCCCAGTAAGGTTATATATGGATTTGCAATAGTCTCTAAAAACGTCGCCCCGCTGGCTATGATGAACAATGCAACCAGGAAGAATGTGTAACTATGTGCGTTAGCAGCCGGGATGAACAACAATGCCCCAATTGCGTATAGTATTAAGCCTACTATAATACCACTTTTATAACTGTATTTATGAACAAAAAGCCCCGCAGGTACAGCTATTAAAAAGTACCCAAGGTAAACTGCCGAATCTATAAAAGAAGATTGAGTATCAGTTAACTGGCACGCCTTTTTTAAATGCGGAATAAGAATGGGATTAATGTTGTGCAGGAATGCCCACAGAAAAAATAGCGACGTCACCAAAATTAATGGGAACAGGTATTTATTTTTCGACATAATGAGGTATAGTTGGTTTATTATTGGTTATAGCAAAGAAAGCAGATAAACTTAACACAAAGTAATACTTATTAACTAAATATTGAGCGATTTTGGCATAAATCATTAAAAAATATCAATTAAC
>JACMRC010000314.1 GCA_014376655.1 Mucilaginibacter sp.
ATGGCTTATGCAGCTAACGAATATGTAGCCATTGCCGAGGGCGATAGTCCGCTTGGGCCATTTAAACAGAAAACGATAAAAGCCATATCAGGGCCGGTACACCAGATAGACCCTTATATATTTAAAGATACCGATGGTAAATTGTACTTGTATTTTGTGCGACTGCAAAATGGTAACAGGATATTTGTTGCGCCGTTAAAAGATGATCTTTCTGATATCGACACCGTCGCGGCTAAAGAATGTGTAAACTCCATCCTCCCCTGGGAAAACACCGCTAACAGCCGCTGGCCGGTATGCGAAGGGCCGACAGTGGTTAAACATGGTAGCCTATACTATCTGCTTTATTCAAGTAACGATTACCAAAATATTGATTATGCCATAGGGTACGCCACCGCAACCTCGCCAATGGGCCCGTGGACAAAGAACCCAACCAACCCCATCATCGATCGCCATTTGGTGGGCTTTAACGGTACGGGCCATGGGGATATATTTACCGGCAAAGACGGGCAGCTATATTACGTAATGCATACCCATAACAGCAATACCAAGGTACAGCGCCGCAAAACAGCTGTAATTAAACTAAACTTTAGCAAAACAAAACCGGCCACATTAGTGGCCGATAAGGATAGTTTCCGTTTTTTAACTATTGATAAGCAATAGTTAAGCGCTTAATATCGCGGCAGCATAGTCGCGGCATTTGGCAACCTCTTTCACATCGGTCGAGTCGGCAGGTACTTTGTACTCCAGCTCAATAGTCGCTGCAAATTTGTATTTGTTCTTTTTCATCAATAGCAACACGTCTTTAATAGGCGTATCGCCTTCGCCCCACACCGTATTTGGCCCGTTGTTTACTTTGCGGTCCTTAATGTGCATACTGGTAATACGTGCGTGGTTCTTTTCAATAAATTCAACCGTGTTGGTGTTATTACCTGCTATATAGTGGCCAATGTCCAGGTTAATGCTGTTGTATTCAGATTGTGCCATGGCTGTATCCCATAAAGTAGGGGTAGCCTGTGTATGCGCATGATAACCTACGCGCATTTTATGTTTGGTGGCAAAGTCGCCAATGCGCTTGGTTTGGGCATCGTCATGCTCGGGCATTTCGCAGTTGCAATGGTTAGCACCTAATGCTTTGGCAGCATTAAAAGCATACTCAATTTCTGCATCGGTATTCTTGGCACCAAATACTACCGGTTTGTACGCATATATGGTAACACCTGCATCTTTATACATTTTACCAATGGCCTTGAATGCATCCATTGACACGTTAGCGCGCCAGTCGGCTAATGATTGGCCTGCCGGGCGTTTAGAAGCACCTGCTGTTAACTCGGCGGCATCACCACGCAGCTCTACACCGCTAATATTATCCTGCAAGCAATATTGCAACATATCCTCGGCAGTTACATTCTTCATGTGTCCGTACGAGTAGGTAGTAACACCTATCAATACCCCACCAACAACCGAATTTGGTTTATCAGCCTTAAAAAATGAATTGGCGAATGATGTTTTAGGCAGAATTAATGCCCCTGCTGCGGCAATTGTACTGCTGCCTATAAAACCGCGGCGCGATAGGTTATTTATGTTCATGATGCTTTATAAAAGGTTAGCGCCAAATTAGTAAAATTTAATAAGATAAAAACCTGCTGATAAAATTGTTACGAACTGATGCTGTAACGCGATATATTAATTAAACGACTGCCTAAACTCCAACGGCGATACCTTGGTTTTTGTCTTAAATAACTTGCTGAACGATTGCGGGTGTTCAAAACCTAACTGGTAGGCAATTTCACTTACGGATAAACCGGTGGTTGATAGCTTTTCTTTCGCCAGTTCTATCAGGCTGTCATGCAGGTGCTGTTGGGTACTTTTGCCGGTTAGGGTTTTAAGTGAGCCGCTTAAATAGCCAGGCGATACATTTAGGGTTTCAGCAATATAGGCTACAGTAGGCAGTCCTCTTGTTGCTAAAGCGCTGCTGTTAAAATAGGCGGTGAGCGTATCTTCCAAACGGTCAAGCAGTTGGTGGTTGGATATTTTACGGGTGATAAACTGGCGGTTGTAAAAGCGGTCAGAATAATTAAGCAGCAACTCCACCTGGGCAATAATAATGTCCTGGCTAAACTTATCAATATTGGCATGGTATTCGTGTTGGATACCTTGCATAATACCTGCAATTATTGTTTCTTCTTTTTCTGACACTAACAAAGCCTCGTGCACCGCGTAATTGAAATATTCGTATTGTTTAATGGTTTTAGCCAGAGTGGTGTTCCACAAAAAATCAGGATGGATAAGTAACATCCATCCCGATTGTTTTGATTGTGTATCTTTTTCAACTTCTATCCTTAATACCTGCCCCGGCGACATAAAAAACATAATGCCGTCGTCAAAGTCATAGTGCTGCTGGCCATATTTTATTTTGGCGTTAAAATTTCTTTTAAGCGCTATCGAATAAAAATCCTTAACCATGCTTAGCTCACCGCCCGGCAATTCTTTAACGTCCTCTAAATTGATAACGCTGATAAGCGGATGCTCAGGTTTAGGTAAACGCCTGAATTTATGGAACTCGCCTATAGTTTTAAACCGGTGCAGTTGTACGTTTGGCATATCACAATATACTTATTTTTGATTATAAACGGCCGCAAATTCCTTTGCGAAATCGGTCATTTTGGTTTTACCCGTAACGGCAGGTCTGTTACGGAAATAATCTTCGGACAATAAACCCGTGTGCAAGCTGGCGTACATTTCAACCAGTCCGGCAGCAATTTTTGGGCTCATGCCAACGCTTACCAAACCGTTTAGTACCTGCTCATCGGTAGCGGCTACCCATTGCAGATCTGGCTTGCCCATAGCTTCGCCTAAAATTGTAGCTACTTCATTACCTGTAAGCTCTTCGCTGCATACATAACGTATTTTTCTACCTGTTTGTGTTGACTGCAATTCTTCGGCAACGGCAGCAGCAATGTCAATAGGCGAAACCCACGGAACAATATCACCATCGCCATAATTTGTAGCTATTACGCCCTGGTTTTTAATCATAGGCAGATAGCTATATAAATTATAGTAAAATGATGTAGGGCGCATATGCGTAATTGCTACATCTGCTGGCAGGGCATCCAAAATCCCGGCCAAGTCATGTGCGCCTATTAAAATGCCCGAACCTTTTTCTAAATGCGCACCAATGGTGCTCAGGTTAACCACGTGTTTTACGCCCGATCTTTTAATGGCCTCGGCATAATTATGGCCCAACCTGCGGTAGTAGGCATGCAGGTCAAGGCTATGGTCGAAATAATTATTTGGCGGCACCATACAATACACCGCATCGGCCCCGGTAAAAGTGGCGGTTAAAAAGTCGACATTCTCTAATGATCCTATGGCGGCTGTTGCGCCTAAGGCTTCTATGGCTGTTTGTCTTTCGGAATTGCTGCTGATAACAACAATCTCATGCCCGTTTTGTACTAATTCGGCGGTTAGTGGTTGGCTGATATGCCCTAACGAGCCTGTTACTATGATCTTCATATTTTAGTTTATTGATGTAATGCAAATGTGCGCCGGATGTGTTAAGCTGATGTAGCCGAATCAACTGTTGTTGTAGCCTAAATTGTAGGCGTGGTTTCGCTGTCTATTCCTTTAACGCCCTTTCATTAACTTTTCATACTAAATTCTTATCTTCGCTGCCCTAAACAGCATTGTTTAAAAGTTTTATGAAATTATTAGAAGGAAAAACCGCGTTAATTACCGGAGCGTCAAAAGGAATTGGGCGCAAAATTGCCGAAAAGTTTGCCGAGCACGGCGCTAATGTGGCTTTTACTTATTTGTCATCTGTCGAAAAAGGGCTGGCCCTTGAGCAGGAACTGCAAAGCTTTGGTACCCAGATAAAAGGCTACCGTAGCGATGCTTCAAAATTTGACGAAGCAGAAAAATTGATCAATGATATTGTTGCCGATTTTGGCACTTTAAACATAGTGGTTAACAATGCCGGCATTACCAAAGATGGCTTGCTGATGCGTATGACCGAAGAACAATGGGAC
>JACMRC010000315.1 GCA_014376655.1 Mucilaginibacter sp.
GATAGACGACGCGCTGGCCGAACTGGGCAGCGATGATTATACCCGCGAAGAGGTACAATTGATGCGGATAAAGTTTATGTCTGAGTTAGGAAACTAATACGATCTTGTAAAAAGAGAGAGCTTTCAAATTAACTTTTGAAGACTCTTTTATTTGGCCGTTATCTTAAACTCTGTCCTCCGGTTTTTAGCGCGGTTCTCATCAGTATCATTAGCTGCAATAGGTTGCGATTTGCCATATCCTTTATAAACCAGTCGTGCAGGGTCAACCTTACCGCTTAATAAATAATCATATACTGACTTGGCACGGTTTTCTGATAGTTTCTGGTTCAACTCGTCATTGCCAACATTATCTGTATGGCCCGATATTTCGATATGTACCGTAGGGTTTAGCGCCAGGAACTCTATCAGTTTTTGCAATTCTGATCTTGATTCGGCCTCCAGCTGGTATTTATTGGTATCAAAGAAAATGTTCTTTAATATCACTTTATTACCTACCTCAATGGGTTCTAACAATGCCACAATATTAAACGGGTTGCTTGATGTATGCCCGGCTAATGAGAAATTCTCCGAATAAAATAGATATCCCGGCTTAGAGATATTTAAGCCGTAATTTTTGCCAGCTGCAATGGTGGCCAGAAAATCCCCTTTCTCTACCGAACTATAATCCTGGTAAACCGGCTTGTTATTATCAAGCGCTATGATCTCCACTGCCGATTCTAACGGTTGCCGCGTTTTGGCATCGCTTACAAAACCTTTTACATAAGTTACCATGTGCGGCCGCAGGTCTGGTGGTAGTTCGAAAGTATAAATATCAAATCCACCGTAACCATCTAATTTGTTCGACGAAAAAAAAGCAAAACTACCGTTAGCGGTAAGGCTTAGTCCGCTTTCGTCGCCATTGGTATTAATGGGGTAGCCCAGATTTTTAGGAGCTTGCCATTTACCGTCTTTAGCTAATCGGCTTACAAACAGGTCCTGGTTGCCCATGCCCGGCCAACCATTAGAACAAAAGTACAACGTGCTGTCATCAGGGTGAATAAATGGCGACTGCTCATTATACGAAGTGTTAATAGTAGGGCCCAGATTTTCCGGTTCGCCCCAGCCTTTAGGTGTCAGGGTTGATTTCCAGATATCATAACCACCATAGCCGCCTTTACGATTACTTACAAAATACAGAGTACGCCCGTCTGCACTAATTGATGGTTGCGACTCCCAACCGCCCGTATTAACCGGCGGGCTCAGGTTAAATGGTTTGCCCCAGTCGTCACCTTTTTTTTGTGCTACATAAATATCACAACGGCCATGCCCATCAGGGCGGTTACAGCCGGTAAAAAAAAGAAATTTACCATCCTGCGATACCGACTCAGACCCCTCATTATAATTAGGTGTGTTGATCCTGTCACTTAAATAAACAGATTTTTGCCATTCGTTATTTACCTTGCTGCTTTGGAAGAAATCTTCATTTAAAGCTATCTGCCTGGTGTAAATAAGCGTTTTATCATCGGCGGTTGATACCGGCGAGTATTCATCGGCGCTGGTGTTAATATTAGGGCCCATGTTAATGGGTTTAAACGCAATGGGGTGTTGCAATGCCTCAATAGCAAAAATGCAATCCTTAATCAATTTTTGGGCGTAATATTTATTAGCTTCTGTTATACCTGCGTAGGTCAAATATTTTTGAAGATGCGTTAGCGCATCCGGATAAAGCGCTTCCGAGATCTCAATATCCGCAACTTTTATATATACCGCGCGACTAAAATCAGGGTTAAGTGTAATGACTTTTTTAAATTCGGCTATCGAACCTTTGTTGTCGCGCTGCAGGTGCATAATATCGCCTAATTGCGCATGGGCCTCAATAAACTTATCGTCAATATCAATAGCTTTTTGTAATAGCTGGATAGCTTGTGGGTACGAATGCTCGTCGATACTTTGGCTGGCTAATGCGAAATTCTTTATAGCCTCTGTGTTAGTAGTGGTATATTGCTGTTGAGCGTGCGCAAAAACAGATAGAAAAAGCAATAAAGAAAGAAGTATTACATTTTTCATCCTTAAGGATACAATAGTTTATACGCTAAGTTAAAACTATTACGGGATATTTAAATATTTATGCGTTTGTAAAGATATTTCCCATTTAGGGTTGTTCATTACATAATCAACAATAAGCGGTGTCATTTCTTTTGATTTCGACCACTCGGGCTGTAAATAAAGCTTACAGCCTTCGCCCACCAAAGTGGCATGGTGTTCGGCAAATTCAAAGTCTGATTTATTGAAGATGATAACCTTTAACTCGTTGGCATGTTGCGCAACCTGTGGGGTAGGCCCTTTGAACTTTTTGGGCGATAAACAAATCCAGTCCCAATGGCCCGAAAGGGGGTAAGCGCCCGATGTTTCAATAAAGGTTTTAATGCCTTTTTGTTGTAGTTTTGCGGTTAAATAATCCAGGTTATATATCAAAGGCTCGCCGCCGGTAACAACCACCGCTTTGCCGGGGTATTGTGTAGCGTTCTCAACTATCTTATCAGCAAGGGTTAGTGGGTGTAATTCAGCATCCCAGCTTTCTTTAACATCGCACC
>JACMRC010000316.1 GCA_014376655.1 Mucilaginibacter sp.
GCGGTTATCCATATCTAATTTACCAAATGCCGGGTTGCCACCATTACCGGGATGTAAAGAATCCGTCATTCGTGGTAACACCATTATCAAAACTATCATTATCGGGAAAGCGAAAATGTTGTAGATGGCTGATATTTTTGCCCGTTTTTGTTCTTCGTCAATAGAGTTACGCAAAACCGAGTATGCACAATACAGCAAGAAGGCTATGGCCGCGCTATTTTGTTTAGGGTCATTGCTCCAAAACTCGCCCCAGGTAAATTTCGCCCACATCATGCCGGTAACCAAGCCAAGCACAAAGAAAAAAATACCGGTATTTGTACATTCAACAGCTATAAGGTCATATTCCTCTTTACCGGTTTGCAGGTACTTGATACTGTAAAATACAGATATGCTAAATACAGTGAACATGGCTATCCACATTGGTACATGGAAATAGGTATTACGTATGGTTTCATGGAGGATAGGCATTACAGGCACACCCAGTAAAAATCCGGCAATTAAGGTGTAAAGTATAATGGCAACTGCCAGCACTTTCCACCAGGTTTGGTATATAAATTTCATTGTTTAAATTGTGATAGCAAATGTAATAATTATTTATGTTGACCGCCTATTTATGTTGCATGGCCTCGAAGCTTTGTGTAGGCACATAATCAACCGGCAACAACTCTGATAAGCGTGCTTTGCTCCAGGCACCTTCATATAATGGGTCGCCCGTTATGACGATGCCATTCTTATCAAATAGCGCATACGGCGGGTTATTAAATAGGGTAACCACGCTTATTTCATAATTGGGCATATCCAACGGGCGATAAATATCTTTATAGTTATTCTCATCCCGTTTTTTGGTATACATTACGTATAAATAGTTTGGGAAAGTAATAGCATAAATACCCGACTGTTGTGTACTACGCAATAACTCGGCCGAATACCAGGGCACGGTTGACAACCTATCCTGCATATATTTTGAAAGGTTGGCAAGATCTATCAAATGATTAAGCGAATCGGGCCTGATGAATGTTCTGTATCGGATCATTCTTTGATGGATTATTTCATCGCTTGGGCGCTCGGGATTTAGGTACCGTGTAAGGCGACGCACTTCAAACCCTTCCTGCATTAATTTATCTGTGTATAACGCTCGATAAAAATGCATCGGCGAGCCATAGTAGGCCCTATTCCTACTGTCGTCCCATTTCTTTTTTTGTGCTTTTGATCCGGGCAATTCTTCAAACAAACGCTGCCCGCCGTAGCTAACAATGTTTGATATACCATCGCTTTTAAAATCTTTAAGCAAAAATTTAACCCGGTAACCTAACCCTCTATTTTCAACAACTAAAAAATTGTCGGTTTCGGCCTCTAACGTTACACGCTTTTTGCTGTAGGTAAAGTATAATACGTCAGGGTTAAGTACCTGGCATAGTTTGGCATTGGCATCTGTACCTATAAACTCTCTTTTAAATTGCTCAAAGTTTCTTCGCCAATCGGCTTTGGCATTAGTTGAAATAACAACCTCTCTAAGCTGGGTTACTTTTGATTCCAGCTCAACGTCAAGCGTAATGGGGTCATCGCCTACCTGTATTTTTTTTGTATAGTCACTAAATCCTACCGATGTAACTACCAAGGTGTATTGCCCCGGCCTAAGCCTGTTTAAACTATAAGTACCGTCGTTTGCAGTACTTGTACCAAATGATGAGTTGCTTAAAAAAACGCTGGCCCTTTGCACCGGCGAACGGGTTTCTTTAGAGGTAACCTTACCTGTTATGCTCACACTTTGCGCCATGGAAAAAACCGGGCAAAGAAAGCACAATACTATAAACCGGGCAAAACGCATACGTTAATTTAACACAGATAATTTAAACCGCTAAATAAAACAATTACAATTAAATTATTGATGCGCACAAGTATTAAATATGATATTCTAATCTTGTTTTAATTGCGGGTGCACGGTAACTACGGTTGCTTTCCGTAAGGTGTGTAATCAACCGGTAACAAGGTTGACAAGCGGGCTTGCGCCCATGTACCTTCATACAAAGGGCTATCGCCTACAATACTCCCGTTTTTATCAAATAGTAAAGCGTGATTATCACCTGTATAACTAACTATTGTAGTTGCATAATTCAAATCATGCGGCACACGGTACACATCCCTGAAAAATGTGGTCTCCCATTTTTTTGTATACACTACGTATAAATGATCCTGGAATGTTAGGGCCAACAGCCCGGCTTTGTCCGTGGGTTGCAATATGCTGTTTACTGCTATTGGCCCCCTGCCTACTAACTTTTGCCTGGTATAGTGCGAACTGTTTTTAACCCCCATCCAATAAAAAGTAGAGTCCATGCTATAATGCCTGTACTTTTGTATGTTTTCATCAATAACATTCTCGGGCGGGCGTTTGGTATTAAACTGGCGTGATAAGCGGTAGATCTTAAACCCTGCATCGGCCAAACTATCTTTGCCTAATGCCCGGTAAAAATGCCTTGCCGAACCAAAGTAAGCCTCGTCGCGTTTTTTATACCATTTCTTCTTTTTCGAGTCGCTGCCGGGCATTTCCTCAAAAACCTGGCTACCGGCATAGGTAATATCGCCTGTATTTAAATTACTGTTAAAGCTTTTCAGCATATATTTAATACGATAGCCCAGCGCGTTATTCTCGATCACTAAAAATTCATTTGTTGATGCATCTAAAATGCGTTTGTTTTCATAAAATGCAAAGTTTAGCACCTCGGGGTTGGTGATCTTGCAATCGTCTGCGTTCTTATCGGTGCCGATAAATTCTTCTTTAAACCGTTTAAGGGCAGTTTTTTTATCAGACTTTGATATACTCGTTATTTTAACCTCTTTAAGCTGGGTAATTTTGATGGATAGACCTATATCCAATTTAACAGGTTCGGTATTCAATAGTATGGTTTGTGTATTACTTTCATAACCCACTGCCGTAACTACTAAAATATATTGCCCGGCCCTAAGCCCATTTAACGCAAACGTACCATCTGCCCCGGTTGACGTACCGAAGGACGAGCTGCTTAAAAAAACGCTGGCACCTGCTATGGGTGCTTTAGTATCCGAATCCAAAACCTTACCCGTAATGGCTACACTTTGCGCCTGGGCAATTACGGGCAATAGTATTAATAATAATATGCGGAATAATTTCATGCAGTAGTTTATACGCGTGTTGTAAAATGATAATAGAAACGGATTTTGTGTACAGGTATTGTTAATCGCGCCATAAATATGGGAAGAGTAACAAAGCTGTTGCCATAACTATAGCATTTATAGCGCAAAGCACGCCAATATCGCCATAGCTAACGCTGCGGTCCAGGCCATCCATGGCATTTTTGCTTAGGCGGATCAATATTAAAATAACAGGGATAATAACCGGGAAACTTAATATCGCCATTAAAGTACCATTATTACCCGCTTTTGATGCAATAGCTGATATCATGGTAAATACTGTCGAAAAACTTAGGCTGCCCAGTATCACCACCAAAAAGTAAAATAGTGGGTCGCCAATTGTATTGGTGAAGAACACCAGGTAAACCAACAATGCCAGTATACTGAGTAATGACATCAGTAAAATATTATAAAGTGTTTTTGATAGGATAATAGCGTGGGGGCTGGCAATACCGTAATAGTACAACAACCGGCTTTTACTTTCCTGCATAAAGCTTTTGGCGATAGCGTTTACCGATGCAAACAGGATGATGATCCAGAACAAAACATTCCATATCACTTTATAGCCATTGCTTTTATCAAAACCCGGGGTAAGGTTAAAAGCAATATAGCATACAAACACTGTTGAAACTACATACAGCAACACACCATTAAAAGCATATTTAGAGCGCCACTCCAGCACAACTTCTTTTTTAAACAGCTCCCATGTTTGGTCTACCAGTTTCATCGGCACAAATATAGTAAAAGGCAGATTGACTAAAGGTTAATTGCATTGTTTGTTTTTGAGATTGTATTTCAAATTGTTATATTTGATAGAAAGACAAGGATACAAAATGACTATTGAACGTACAGAACAGGGCATCTTAATAAAAACCACCGCTCAGATCAATTTAAAAGCATTGCAGCGGATTATTGATTTTTGTAATGTCTCTGAAATTTCAGCTCGCGCACAAGGAACACAAGAACAAGCGGATGAACTTGCAAGCCAAGTAAATAAAAAATGGTGGTCAGAAAACAAACATCGCTTTGTTAAATGATCATTGTAGTTGATACGAACATTCTTTTCAGTGCTTGCCTTACTCCTTCGGGGCGCATATTCGAAATTCTGTTCAATGTCCCATCTTATGTTCGACTAATAAGTAGCCACCTGGCGATTGAAGAGTTGAAATGGCACAAGCAAAAACTCCTAAAATTATCGAAGCATTCTGAAGAAGATTTAGATTTACTTATTGAATTGGTGTTAAAGCAGATTGAATTTTTCGATGAAAATATAGTTGAAAACAAGTATTGGCAAGAAGCAGATAATTTAACAAGTGCGGTTGATGGTGATGATATCAGTTTTGTCGCTCTTGCATTACAAACAGGTGGTATATTGTGGACTGGTGATAAAAAACTATCAAACTACTTAAAGGTAATGAATTTTGATACCGTAATTAACACTTCTGAATTATTCGAATTATTCAACAAGAGTTAAATTACCTTATGCCCATAATGTATTATAAAACTCCGGTAGGTGTTGCACAGATAACAGAAGAAGATGGTTTCATCAGCCGGATCCATATATTGGATGGCGAGCATGAGGCTACCCTTGCCGAAACCCCGGTACTTAAAGAAATGGCAAAACAGTTTGATGAATATTTTGCCGGCACTCGCAAAGATTTTGACCTGCCTATCAAGCAAGAAGGCACGGACTTTCAACAACTGGTTTGGGAGGAGTTGCTTAAGATCGAATATGGCAAAACCACAAGTTACAACCAGCAATCGCAACGGATGAATAGCCCGTTGGCCATTCGCGCCATTGCATCTGCCAACGGCAAAAATAATTTATGGGTGGTTGTACCATGTCATCGGGTTATAGGATCAAATGGCAGTTTAACCGGCTATGCTGGCGGCTTATGGCGCAAGCAATGGCTGTTAGA
>JACMRC010000034.1 GCA_014376655.1 Mucilaginibacter sp.
GAATGATGATACGCGAGTGGAACTCAATGTTAGCCGCCGATGCAACACGATTGGTCAACTCGGTTATATAATAGGCACCGCCTATCATTTCCAGTTCGCCCTGGCTGCGCAATTGCGATGTAACGGTCAATATATCAACCGGCGATGTTTTTTCGAACAGGTATTGTATAGCTTTAAATATTTTCTGGTGGTTATCCCTGTAAAAAACTTCGGGCTTTAAAATATCAATGACTGATGAAAGCGCATCTTTCTCCAGCATTAAAGCACCAAGTACAGCCTCCTCTAAATCAGTAGCCTGCGGGGGTAATTTGCCTAAACCTGTGTAAGGGGTAGGGCTGGTAATCCGGCTACGTTTGTCAGTTGTATTCGGCTTGTAATTGGGGTTGTCGTTCTCAAAATTCATTGGATCAAAAATATACTAAAAGTTGGCGTATTTAGCTACCGTTGACATCTTTTTTTTACAAAAGGCAAAATGCCCAAATCAGTAAAATTTAGCCATTTATTATTAACAGCCGATTGTTGGTAAATATAAATCTTAGCTGTAAAACGCCATTTAAATAGCGTTGTTAATAAAATAATTTTGGTAATTAGTCCGAAAATTTATAGCTCAAAAACAGCATTATCGCGCGCCGATACAAAGTTAATTAATATGGCTATTTTTGCACCTTTAATTTAATTATAAAAATGTATAATAATAACAGGGAACCCCGCGAAAGCAACCAGGTAGTTTTTGGTATCCGCGCGGTTATTGAGGCCATAAAAGCAGGTAAAGAAATTGAATCATTATACATACAGCGTGGTATTGGCGGCGATCTGCTTAACGAATTAAGGGCGTTGTTGAATGAATACCAAATAGTTGCGCAACAGGTGCCGGTTGAAAAACTTAACCGTATCACCATGAAAAACCACCAGGGGGTGATAGCTTTTATATCGCCGATAACTTACCAGAAAATAGAAGATATCATCCCGCAGATATTTGAGAAAGGCGAGGTGCCATTGATATTAGTACTTGATTCTATAACCGATGTACGCAACATGGGCGCTATTGCCCGTACAGCCGAGTGCAGTGGTGTGCACGCCATAATTGTACCGGCAAAAGGTTCGGCGCAGATCAACCCAGATGCTATTAAAACATCAGCAGGGGCGTTGTATACTATCCCGGTGTGCAGGCATGACAACTTTATGCAAACCATAAAATTTCTGCAGGAGTCGGGCTTGCAATTGGTTTGCTGTACCGAAAAAACCAAAGAATATATTTACACGCCCGATTATACCGGCCCAACCGCCATCATCATGGGATCGGAAGAAGACGGTGTACGCAGCGAGATCATCCGCATTGCAGATCATTTAGCCAAAATACCTATGTACGGCGAGATAGAATCGTTGAATGTGTCGGTTGCTACGGGTGTTATTTTGTATGAAGCGATTAGGCAACGAATGTAATTTTTAATAATAGGACTATGCCCGAAAAAAAAAGCATTTCAGGAAGAATATTAACTATATCCGCTTATGCTTTTTGCATAAGCGTTTTTTTGCATATTATTTTACAGTTTGCTTGGCCGGTAGTTACGCCGTTGTTGGTGTTAATTGAAGTGATTGCTGTGGTTGTTTATGTAATAACAAGCGTTTTTGATGTGGCAAAGAAAGAGAAGAAGGAAGAAGCCAAAAAGAAAAAAGAACCGGTTGATGATAAATGATCTCGACAACTTCTATCTCCGACACTCCAAATCGGTAAACGAATGTTTACTGGCAATGCGGAACATCATACTAAAACAAGATGAAAACATAACGGCTGCGTGGAAATACCGCATGCCGTTTTTTTGTTATAAAGGCAAAATGTTTTGCTATTTGTGGGTGCATAAAATTACCCATCAGCCTTATATAGGTTTTGTAGAAGGTAAGCACCTAAATCATCCCGATTTGATCATTGAGAAACGGGCAAGGATGAAGATAATGTTGTTTGATGCAGGGCAGGATTTGCCGATTGACACCGTTATAGATATTATCCAACAAGCTTTAGACCTTTACAGGTCGGGCTTAATAAAAACTAAATGAAATTGTCTTTAAAATAGTTAGGTAAATTATAGCTGACACAATCATCCCGGGCATTTTATTTCCGCTAATTTTTTTGTATTTTTGTATATATCCAAACGCTTACTCTTTTTAAAGCGGCCAACTTTTGCGGAATTTCTATCTAATCCAAAAGTGCAATAATTCAAGTTCTATGATAACCTCTTAATAAACAGCTATTTAAGTTAAAAAATCACTGTGAAATCGTGTGATGGAGTGTGATACAGTGTGAAATCGTGTGATAGCGGTGTGATATAGCGTGATAGCGTGTGATATAGCGTGATAATACTGCGATATTTAGGTGATGTGCAGTTAATATTTATCTCCACGCACCTAATATCGCACCCATCAGCGTAAGCGAAATAACGCTGTAACCGCCGTTAATGAAAATGTGGCGCCAGCTTTTTTGCTCGAACAAGCTATGTGTCGCGATGGCCGAAAATGTCCACACACCGGCTAAAAATCCTGCAGTTGCACCCCAGGCCAGGTCTGTTTTTGGGTCAGCTAAAAAGGCAGCTAAGTTGGCAGATGATATTAACGCGAATAGTGCCGTAAAGCCAAACGTTTTGGCCATGTTTGATTTTTGAACTTCTTCTTGCGATAGTTTACTATCTACCATCCAGGCGGTGCCAAATACTTTAGGGTTATACCATACGCCACCAATGGCGAAAGCTGATAATGCCGCTACCAATACCGCGGGCCAGTTAATTAATGCAGGGTTCATAATTGTTAGCCCCCAGCCCCCTAAAAGGGAAGTAAGAGGAATTGTTTATATAAAGATATATAAAAGATATTTTAATTAACAAGCTGATATACAATAAAAAAGGCACCCTTAAAAAAGGTGCCTTTAAGTTTTTAAAAAGTTCCCCCTTTAGAGGGCGGAGGGGGCTAAATATATTTTGTTCCAAATTGTGCTTTTACATCGGCAACAACTTTTTTAACGTTTTGCTCCCGGTCGCGCGGGCAGATTAATAGCGTGTTGTTTGATTCAACAACTATAAAGTCGTGTAGCCCTTGCAGGATAACCAATTTATCGTCAGGCACGTTAACCATACAGTTTGATGAATCGTAC
>JACMRC010000317.1 GCA_014376655.1 Mucilaginibacter sp.
GTCGACATCTGTTTTAACTTCGTTAAATATCAGTGTTTCAACAGATTGATCAAATACCTTTAGGTCGCTTTTCAGTTCAAGCCGGCGGTCTATAACCACCCGTTTTGGCGACCGGCCATCACCAAATCGTACACTCAATTGGGGATTATCAGTCAGTACGGTATTCTTCCCTACCAAAATAGCATCTTCCTCACCGCGCCATTTGTGTACCAGCTTACGCGATTCTGGGCCGGTAATCCAAAATTGTTTGTTATCATCCGGAGCAAAGAAGCCATCGGTTGTTTGCGCCCATTTCAATATCACGTAAGGGCGTTGCTTTTGTACCCGCGTAAAAAAACGACGGTTAAGCCATTTACATTCATCCTCCAAAACACCAACCATAACTTCAATACCAGCGGCCTGTAGCTTTTCTATGCCTTTACCATCAACTTTGTCAAATGGGTCGCGGCAGCCAATTACTACTTTGGCAAAGCGATGTTTGATCAACAGATCGGCACACGGCGGTGTTTTGCCATAGTGTGCGCAGGGTTCTAAGGATACGTAAATGGTAGCTTGTTTAAACAGTTCCTCAGCGTTATCAAATTTTGATAATGCATCATTTACCGCATCTACTTCGGCATGTGCCTGGCCGTATTGCTGGTGGTAGCCCTCGCCTATTATTTGGTCATCATGCACAATAACAGCGCCCACCATTGGGTTAGGGCTAACCTTCCCCAGGCCCAAAGCGGCAAGGTCAAGGCAGCGCAGCATATATGTTTCGTGCGAAGGCATGGGACAAATATAGTGATTAGAGATTGGTGGTTAGTAGTTAATACCTAACTTCGCGCAATGGAAACGGTTAAGGATGTATTCGCGATTTTTAAGCAAGAGCTTGCTGTTTTATATGATCCACAAGAAACGGAAGCAATAACCTTAACAGTTTTAACGGAGTTACTTAACACATCTAAAGGTATCATCAAAGCCTTTCCTGAAAAAGAGCTGACCTTAACCCAGCAGGAAGAAATAAACAATATCCTTACACAATTAAAAACTGGCAAACCGCTACAATACACCTTAGGTTATGCCGAGTTTTATGGTTTAAAGTTTTTAGTAAATCCCGATACGCTTATACCAGGGACGGAGACGGAAGAGCTGGTACAATGGGTTTTGAATGAAGTAGCAGTTGCAGGGGCAGTAGCAGTGGGCAATATTTTAGATATTGGTACGGGTACAGGCTGCATAGCTATTAGCTTAAAAAAGAATTTGCCGAATGCACAGGTTTCCGCAATTGATATATCGGCAGAAGCCTTAAAAACCGCAAAGCAAAATGCAGACCTAAATGAGGTTGATGTAAATTTTATTGAAGCAGACATTCTAAACTCACAACTTACAACTCACAACTTACAACTCATTATCTCCAATCCCCCCTACGTTACGCTCGAAGATAAAAAACGGATGCACACCAACGTAACCGATTTTGAACCTCATACAGCGTTGTTTGTACCCGAAGATGATCCACTGATATTTTATAAGGCGATAGCTGATTACGCGGTAGCTAACTTAGTTAAAGGTGGCTTATTGTTTTTTGAGATCAACGAAAGCTTGGGGGAAGAAACAGTGGAACTTTTGGAAAGCAAAGGGTTTAAGAACGTGGAATTGAGGCAGGATATGAGTGGTAGGGATAGGATGGTTAAGAGCAGACACGATTAAGGGATTGAAGGATTTAACACGATCAATATTTAAAAGATTAAGTATTGATTTTACGTAAAAAATTGAATCACTACATCTATTAATAAATATTATACGATTTAATCCTGCTTAATCTCTAAATCCCTAAATCGTGTTAATTGCGTGGATGAAACTGAATAATCGTCCCCTTTAAATATTCCCTGTCCAAATGCGTGTAGATCTCTGTAGTGGTAATACTTTCATGGCCCAGCATTTCTTGTACAGCGCGCAGATCTGCACCGCCCTCCACCAAATGCGTAGCAAACGAATGCCGGAACGTATGCGGACTGATGGTCTTCTTCAACCCTACTGTAGCCGCCAAGTCTTTTATCACCATAAAAATGTAAACCCGGCTTAAGCGCGAGCCGCGGCGGTTAAGGAAAACGAAGTCTTCTTCTCCTTTTTTTATCGGAGTATGTACCCGCACTTGCTCAATCCAGACCTTTAGCGCCTTTACCGCCGAGCCACCTATGGGTACCAATCGCTCCTTGCTGCCTTTGCCAAATACTTTTATAAATTCAATATCGAGGTATAGGTTGGATAGTTTAAGTTCGGTTAACTCTGATACGCGCAACCCGCAGCCGTATAATGTTTCCAGGATGGCTTTATTTCGGGCACCTTCGGGGCGCGACAGATCAATAGCATCAATCATTTTATTAATATCCTCATAACTTAGCGTATCGGGTAGTTTGCGGGTTATTTTGGGCGATTCTAATAGTTCGGATGGATCACTTTTAATAATATCCTCCATCAGCATATATTTATAAAAAGCTTTAATGCCTGATAGGATGCGTGCCTGCGATGATGGGATCATGCCCAACTCGTTTATCCAATTGATGAACTGGCGCAGGTCCTTTAGTACAATACTTTCGGGGTTGATGGTTGGGACCTGTGTTTCGGTATATTCATAGAGCCGGTGTACATCGCGGGTATAGGCCTCGATAGAATTTTTAGAAAGCGACTTTTCGAGCTTTAAATACGCCTGGAAACCTTTTATTGCCGATGGCCAGTTCAATTGATTTTAGTTTTAATGTTTTATACTTAAGTTTGAACTAATGAATATACAAATTATAAACGGCCCAAATTTAAACTTACTGGGCGTTCGCGAGAAATCAATTTACGGCGATAGCAGCTTTGAAACCTATTTAACCGAACTGCAAAACCGTTATCCAAACCTAAACATTACTTATTACCAAAGTAACGTTGAAGGAGAAATTATAAATAAAATACACGAAGTAGGCTTTACTTACGATGGCATTGTGCTAAACGCCGGGGCTTACACGCATACCTCGGTTGCTATTGCCGATGCTATTGCCGGCATCCGTACTCCTGTTATAGAGGTGCATATTTCCAACGTTTATAAACGCGAAGAATTTAGACACCATAGCATGCTGGCCGCCAGCTGCAAAGGCGTTATTGCGGGTTTTGGAATGGACTCTTATAGATTAGCTATTGAGAATTTGATAGTTAAGTAATTATATTTTATTTATTCAAAACGTTTTTGGCTATTTAGTGTTATGGTATGACTTTACCCCTGCCCGATGCACAACATATTTAAATATATTCTATTAGTAACTGCCGCTTACTTTATCACTATTGGTAGCGGATATGCCCAGGTTGACAATTCCGAATCAAGATCGTTAAATAAAAAGCAGCGTAAGGCCATGCACTCGCGCGATTCGGTATTGCGCAGCTTTAATAAAGCCGATACATCTGTAAACTCCCAGCTGCAAAAACTGGAGCAATACAGCGTTACCTTCAATTTAATCAAAAACAACCTTGCAGCCGGTTTAGATACGGCTGATATAAGCGCTATAATACCATCCACACTTAGGCGCATCAACAAAATAAAGGAGCTGGCCGATGCGCATAGGTCAAGCACTTTGCGTTATTTATTTGTGTTGCGTGATAACCTTGATCATATTCTGGATGATCTTAAAGGATGGCAGAATGATTTGGACGCAGTAGACGATAAACTGGTCCAGAATCAAACCGATTTGGTAAGATTCAGTAAGGACTCATTGATATTGACAACCATACCAACTGACAGTGTATTACGAAAAACATTTTTCGACCGTCGTAAACAGCTGATCCTGACTTGGACAACTGTAGATTCGGCAAATAGAAAAAACCTGTATAAAATTAACCTGTTACAAAATAGGGTGGCTATCGCTTACTCAAGTGCCTCAGATCAGGACGACCAAATAGACTCGAAAGTAAAAAGGTTTGCCCAACGAGCAATCGCAGGCGAATTTGGGCCGATCTGGGACATCGATCCGCAATATAATAACATTCAAACATCGATAAAAGGCACCGTTGAACTAAACAGCACACAGCTTTACTACTTTATCCGCAAGGAAACCACCACGCATTTTATAGGCCTGGTGTTTTTGGTGATCGTAATAAGTTGGGTAGTGTACAACCGCCAAAAAGTTATCCGCGATCATGAAGACCCTGAGGTGATTTTCACCCAGGCTAATTACATTTATAAATACCCGGTTTTATCAGCGTTACTGGTTCCGGTTGTTATTATACCCTATTTTTATGACCATCCGCCCGTTATATTTTTAGAGTGCTTTTTCCTGACATCATTGGTATTTGTGTTAATATTGGTGAAGCGCACACTTAATGCAAACATATTTAACGCGTTGCGTAAATTGTTCGTTCTCACCATAGTTTACAGCGCCAGTAACTTGTTGATACAGATAACCAACATTGATAGGTTTGTTATCCTATTTTTAGCCGGTGCATGTATCTTTATCGCTTACAATTTCAACAAAAAAGTAACACTAACACCAACCGATTATCCTAAGAATACCGGCTTCATATTACGCATATTTATGGGCTTGCAGGTACTGGCTTTAATATGTGATATATCCGGCCGTTTCAGTTTAGCCAAAATAATAAGCATAACCTCGGTTTATAATTTATGGCTGTCAATCAGTTTACATTTTGTGGTCGAAATTATCAGCCAGGGATTGTTGCTGCAATTTCAGTCTAAAAAAGATGCGGACAGCCTGGCTAACTGGATAGATTA
>JACMRC010000318.1 GCA_014376655.1 Mucilaginibacter sp.
GGCGTGATTTATCACATTTGATTTGCAGGTGAAGAGATCACTTCGTTCCTCGCGATGACGTGGTGGTGAGGGTGCGTGGTGTTATACCTGTCAGCGGGAGACGTAAGGCATTGCGTCTCTACAAATCAACGGTTCAGACTTTTGCAATTGATTAAATTTTATCGTTAAATTTGCCTAAAGACATTTAATTATGACTACTACAGCAATCAGAGAGCGATTACATAATTATATCAGTACGGTTAATGATGATAAGATAAAGAACATTTACGCTTTATTCGAAGATCAAATGGCTCCGGAAGTTGATTGGTCGGAAGATGAGGAGGTTGTTGCTGAATTAGATGAGCGCTACAGGAGATGGGAGCAAGGAATAGACAAAGGTATAACAATAGAAGAGCTTGAGGCTTCCTTTGCGCAAGCAAGAAAAGACCGGGCAAATCGGTAATAAGGATGTATTCAATTGAAATATCTCCAAGAGCTGAAAAGGAGCTAATGGATGCTTCTGAATGGTATGATGAAGATCAAATAGGATTAGGCGAAAAATTTGAAAGAGAAGTTTAAGAAAAATCAAACTTATTGCAAGCAATCCATTACAATACCCACTAAAGAAAAAAATGCGTGAAGCTAACACAGATAAATTCCCTTATCTGATTGTTTATAGAATTAACGAAAAGCGAAATGTAATTTTAATTATATCCGTTTTTCATACAAGCAGGCATCCCCGAAAAAAATACCGGCTTTAAATTGACACATACCCAGGCAATTGCTAAGCTCATAGATGCTTAGCATATTTCTTCATCACCTCTGCATGAGGTGTAAGCAAACCGGCATCTGCCTGTTGTTTTGAGATCGCTATTCCTGCTTTAACGTGCTCAGGCAGATCGTGCCAAAAGTCTTTTTCACTATTTTCAAAAATTTCCTTCACCTGGTTAAGCACAGCTTCATCATCGGTATCCAGTAAACGTTTAACCAGCGCTATTTTTTCGGTTTGAATGTCCATATTCAAATTTAAGATTTTATGTTTATAAATCAATTAGATCACGCTTCAAATTTCTAACCATTGCCAATCCAATCTTTTTAACAAAATAACCACACAAACCACTTGCAAATAAAACAAATAAGCGTATCTTTGCAGTCCCTAAAAAGAGGGGTATAATAAACATTTTAATAATTTAATTCAAAGCAAGTGAATACGTTAAGTTACAAAACTGTCTCAGCCAACAAAAAAACAGTTAACAAACAGTGGGTTGTTGTTGACGCCGAAGGCGAGATTTTGGGGCGCTTGTCTACTAAGATCGCAATGATCATTCGTGGAAAAAACAAGCCTGATTTTACCCCAAACGTAGACTGTGGTGATAATGTAATAGTTATCAACGCAGACAAGGTAAAGTTGACCGGAAACAAGTTTAGCGATAAACAATATGTTTCTTACACGGGTTACCCGGGTGGTCAGCGTTTCATTTCTCCTAAGGAGTTAATGGCAAAGCATCCAACACGCGTAATTGAAAAAGCCGTGCGTGGTATGTTACCTAAAAGTCGTTTGGGCAAAGCATTGTTTGGCAATTTGCATGTATATGCAGGTACCACTCATCCTCATGAAGCACAAAACCCAACAGCTATTTAACCATTAAAAACTAAGGAAAAAAGAAATGCCAACAACTAACACTTCAGGCAGAAGAAAAACAGCCGTTGCACGTATCTACCTTACAGATGGTAGTGGTGCAATTACCGTAAACGGTAAAGATTACAAAGAATACTTCCCTACATTGCCATTGCAATACATCGTTACTCAGAGTACTGAGGTTTCTGGTTCAACCGGATTATATGATGTTAAAGTTAATGTTGCAGGTGGTGGTGTAAAAGGACAGGCAGAAGCCGTTCGTTTAGCTATCGCGAAAGCAATTGTTGAACTCGATGCTGATAAGAAGCCTTCATTGCGCGCTAAAGGTTTAATGACACGTGATAACCGTATGGTTGAGCGTAAAAAACCAGGCCGTAAGAAAGCACGTAAGAAATTCCAATTCAGTAAACGATAATTTAAGGAGAACAACAAAATGGCAAGAACAACATACGACGAGTTACTGGATGCTGGTGTACACTTTGGTCACCTTACCCGCAAATGGGATCCAAAAATGTCACAGTACATTTTTATGGAGCGCAACGGTATACACATTATCGATTTAAATAAAACCTTATCAAAGGTTGAAGAAGCTGCTGCAGCTATAAAACAAATTGTAAAATCAGGACGTAAAGTATTATTCGTAGCTACAAAGAAACAAGCGAAAGATATTGTTGCTGAATACGCGAAAAATGTAAACATGCCTTTCATAACCGAGCGTTGGTTAGGTGGTATGTTAACTAACTTTGCAACTGTACGTAAGTCGATCAAAAAGATGTCAAACATCGATAAATTGACTAAAGACGGTACTTACACTAACCTTTCTAAAAAAGAAAGATTGATGATACAGCGCGAGCGTATCAAATTAGAAACCTTATTAGGTGGTATTGCTGATTTAAATCGCTTACCGGCTGCATTGTTTTTAATTGACGTTAAAAAAGAGCACATCGCGGTATCTGAAGCGTTGAAGTTAAATATCCCAACCTTTGCAATGGTTGATACTAACTCTGATCCTTCAAACATCGATTTCCCTATCCCTGCAAATGATGACGCTACCAAATCAATTTCATTGATTACCGGTATCATCATTAAAGCTATTGAAGAAGGTTTAGACGAACGTAAACGCGAGAAAGACGACGAAGCAGAAAAAGAAGCAGCACAGGCGAAAGCTAAAGCGGATGCTCCTGAGGTTGCTGACCGTGCGCCACTTGCCGAAGGTAAAAGAAGCCGCAAAGTAGCTGTTGAAACCACTGCAGCAATTGCTGACGAAGCACCTGCAGCTGACGATACTACAGAAGAATAATTGAATTTAGTGGTGAGTTTTGAGTGATGGGTTTTAAGTAACCCGTTTTATAACTCATAACTCACCACTTTTAACTTATAACTGAAATAAAATGTCTACAGTACAAATAACTGCATCCGATGTAAATAAACTGCGCCAGCAAACCGGTGCAGGTATGATGGATTGCAAAAAAGCTTTAACTGAAACTAATGGTGATTTTGAAGCAGCTATTGATTTTTTAAGAAAAAAAGGTGCTAAAGTAGCAGCAAGCCGTCAAGACCGCGAGTCTAACGAAGGTGTTGTTATCTCTCGTACATCTGCTGATGGCAAACGTGGTGTTATCATTGAGTTAAACTGCGAAACTGATTTCGTTGCTAAAAATGCTGATTTCGTAGCTTTTGCTAACGCGATTGCAAACGAAGCGGTTGAGCAAAACCCGAAATCATTAGAAGAGTTAAACCAATTGTCTATGGACGTTGAAAACTCTCGTTTAACAATTGCCGAAGCTTGCATTGACAAGACAGGTAAAATTGGCGAGAAAATTGGCGTATCAAAATACGAAGTTATTGAAGGCGAAAAAGTTGTTGCTTACATCCACGGTAACTTCCGTTTAGGTGTATTGGTTGGCTTAAACAAAGCTGCTGCCGGCGCTGACGAAGCAGGTAAAGACGTTGCTATGCAAATTGCAGCCATGAACCCTGTTGCTATTGATAAAGACGGTGTTGATGCATCAACTATAGAACGCGAATTAGAAATTGCTAAAGACGTGATACGTGCAGAAGGTAAACCAGAAGAAATGGTTGAGAAAATTGCTGCAGGTAAACTGAACAAGTTTTACAAAGACTCGACGCTGTTAAACCAGGAGTTTGTTAAGGATTCATCAAAAAACGTATCTCAGTTTTTAGATACGGTTGAGAAAGGCCTTACAGTAACAGCCTTTAAGCGAGTAGCTTTAGGAGCTTAATTATATTTAAATCCTCGCTGAAAAGCGGGGATTTTTTTTGTCAAAATTTTCTACGTAGAGACGCAATACTTTGCGTCTCTTTACAAATCGCAAAGAGACACAAAGTATTGTGCCTTTACAAATAGAAAAAATGATAACTGCTTTAACTAATCTTAGGCTGATATCTGATGGTAGCATTGCCACAGGCAAAGCTGTTTTAATTGAAGGCGAGAAAATTATTGGTATTATAACAGATACCGACATCCCAAATGATGCAACCCGCATCGATCTTAGTAATAATTTTCTTGCTCCCGGATTAATCGACCTCCAAATTTATGGCGCAGGTAAACCACTGTTTTTTGGCGGCGACCCGTCGCCCGAAGCATTGGCGCAAATGGAGCATACTTTGTTAGCCGAAGGCTGCACTGGTTTTTACGCTACCATAGCTACCAATACTGACGATATTGTTGAGCGCGGTATTGATGCCATAGTAAACTATTGGGATAACCGGATTGGTAACTTATTAGGGTTGCACCTGGAAGGCCCATATTTAAATCCCAAGCGTTGCGGCGCTCATCCGCCGGCTTTGATAAAGAAAGCTACCCTTGCACAGGTAAAAACCTGGGTTGAAAGAGGCAAAGGTTTAATAAAAATGATAACGCTTGCGCCTGAGTTACAGGATGCCGAAGTATTGGATTACCTCCACAAACAAGGTGTGGTATTATCATCGGGCCATAGCAACGCTACTTATACCGAAGGTAAATCATTCTTAAATAAACCGGTACAAGCGGTAACGCACTTATATAATGCCATGCCACCCATGCACCACCGCGAGCCGGGTTATATCCCTGCAATATTCGAGGAAAGACCCTATACCAGTATAGTTGCCGATGGGGTCCATGTTGATTATACCATGATCCGTTTGGCTAAGCGCGAATTGGGCGATAAATTGTTTTTAATAACTGATGCGGTATCAGAGAGCGATAAAGGTACTTATCAGCACCAATTTAAAACAGACCGATATGTAATGCCTGATGGGACGTTATCCGGTTCATGTTTAACGATGCTGAAAGCGGTGCAGAATTGTGTTGATTACGTTGGTATTGATTTGGCAGAGGCTGTAAATATGGCTTCGTTATATCCGGCTCAATTAATAAAATTAGCCACAAAAGGTAAAGTTGCACAAGGCTTCGGTGCCGACCTGGTTGTTTTTAACGATGCCTTCGAGCTTATTAACATAATATTTAAAGGCGTAACAAAAACAACATAATATTTTAACAATAGCTTTAATTATATATTTTTGATAAATCTCACACCACCCATGAAGTATAAAAGAATATTACTGAAACTAAGCGGCGAATCGTTAATGGGCGACAGGCAATACGGCATTGACAACAAGCAGGTATTGCAATATGCACATGATATTAAAGCGGTAAAAGACAAAGGCCTTGAAATAGCCATTGTTGTTGGTGGTGGTAACATTTTTAGGGGGTTAAGTGCCGAGAAATCAGGCATGGAACGTGCCCAGGCAGATTATATGGGTATGTTGGCAACGGTAATAAACTGCATGGCGCTGCAAAACGCGTTAGAGAGTGTTGGTGTTGAAACGCGCTTACAGTCGGCTATTAAAATGGAGCAGATCTGCGAGCCTTATATTCGTCGCCGTGCTATGCACCATTTAGAGGTTGGCCATATTGTGATATTTGGTGCCGGTACCGGTAATCCATATTTTACTACAGATACCGCGGCGTCGCTTCGCGCTATCGAAATTAAGGCCGATGTGGTATTGAAAGGCACCCGTGTTGATGGCATTTATAGCGCCGACCCGGAGAAAGATCCATCTGCAACCCGTTACGACGAAATATCTTTCCAGGAAGTATACGACAAGGGCCTAAACGTTATGGACATGACGGCCATTACCCTTTGCCAGGAAAATAATTTACCCATTATTGTATTCGATATGAACAAGCCGGGCAACTTCATGAAAATTGCCGAAGGCGAACCGATAGGGACGTTGGTGAAGTAGAACTACAACTTTCACGATTAGAAATATAAAATCTTCATTCCGGATAGTTGCGTAAGTAAATTAAACTTACCAGCTACCGCGATGAAGATTTTAAGCATTATAGCCCTTTTGTGGCTGACCACTTTCGGCCCCACAAACAAACCTGTAGATAAGGTGGACCTTAACCGCTATGCAGGTAAATGGTATTCATTATATTCAATCCCAACCATGTTTGATAAGGGTACCCGAGAGACTACCACCACTTATACATTAAATAATGACGGCTACTTTAATGTAATCACTACCGCTAAAAAAGACGATAATGAGCTGCATACTTATAAATCAAAACTGTTCCCGATAGCCGAAGAGCACAACGCCGAAATGAAGGCCCAGTTTGTATGGCCCTTTAAAGTTGACTATTGGGTTATTGATGTAGCAACAGATTACTCGTACGTGGTTGTGGGCCACCCTGATCATAAATTTTTGTTCATTATGAGTCGAAAACCTGCTATGGATAAGAAGCTGTATGAAGGTTTGGTAGCCAAATGCAAAGCCATGGGTTACCCGGTTGAAAAACTAACCTCGCAGCATCATGACTAAGCTGTACTGCCATATCGCCAATAAGTACCTGTTTTATCAAGATGGGTTGATTGCTGCTTTGTTACAGTGGTAGATAATGGATTTAAAGCTATTGGTATTTAAAAGCGGTATGTTGTATATTTGTGTAAATACTGTTTATTATGCTTACGGCTATAAA
>JACMRC010000319.1 GCA_014376655.1 Mucilaginibacter sp.
ATCATTTGCCGGTGGTGCCTGGGCCGATGCTATCTATCATTCTTATAACATGATGATCAATTCGGCTAAAGCGTTATTATTAGACAAAGGCATAAACAGCAGTACCCAAATTGGTATTATCCGCGAGTTTGATACACAGTATGTAGATACTAAAGAGTTTGATTTAAGCACCAGTTTTAATAGCCTTGTAACACAAATAAATCAAAACGAACCTTCTGAAGGATTTGCTGCAACTTATAAAGCTGCTGCTACCGAGTTTTTGGAAAGTGTGAAGGCGAAAAGAGAGGCAGTATTACAATCATGAGTATCGAACCAAAAATAACTTTAGTTGGTGCAGGCCCCGGTGATGCAGAGCTTATTACTTTAAAAGGTATTAAAGCATTACAAAGTGCGAATGTGGTTTTATATGATGCTTTGGTAAATGAAGAGTTATTGGACTTTGCCCCAAATGCCGAAAAGATTTATGTCGGTAAACGTTCGGGCGAACACTCCTACTCCCAGGATGCTGTAAATAAGCTTTTGGTTGATTATGCAATTAACTATGGCCACGTGGTACGTCTAAAAGGCGGCGATCCATTTGTGTTTGGCCGAGGTTATGAGGAACTGGACTTTGCAGCAGCAAACAATATACCCGCAGTTGTGATCCCCGGCATTTCAAGTTCAATATGTGTTCCGGGCTTACAACATATACCCGTAACCCATCGTGGTTTAAGCGAGAGTTTTTGGGTAGTAACCGGCACAACATCAAACGGGCATATTTCAAACGATGTTTATGAAGCTGCACGCAGCAGGGCAACTGTTGTTGTTTTAATGGGCTTGCACAAACTGGCCGAAATAGTTGAGATATTTAAGAAAGAAGACAAAAACAAACTACCTGTAGCTGTTATCCAAAACGGATCAACTCCGCAAGAGAAACTGGCTATTGGTATTGTAGATAACATAGTTGAAATTGTCAAGGAAAATGAAATTACATCGCCGGCTATTATAATTTTAGGCGAGGTTGTGGCATTACACCCATCATTTCAAGCACGTAGAAAGCTAAATGACGCTGTTAACCGGAAATAATGAACTAACTACAGTTCAAGACGAAAAAACGGGCAGCAACCAACTGTTCCCGGTTTTTTTAAAACTGAATGAATTACATACCGTGCTTATTGGTGCAGGTAATGTTGGGTTAGAAAAGCTAACTGCAATTTTGCATAACAGCAATGATGCAAGGGTTACTGTTATTGCTAAAAATGTTATAAAAGCTGTCAAGGACCTGGCAATAACCTACCCAACTATTAGCATTATTGAGAAATCATTTGACGACAGTGATCTTGATATCGCAGACCTTGTTATTGCAGCCACAGACGATTCGGTATTAAATACTTATATAAGGGATTCTGCACATCAGCGTAAGCTTTTAATTAATGTAGCTGATAAACCTGATCTTTGCGATTTCTACCTGGGGTCTATAGTAAAAAAGGGCGATCTTAAAATTGGTATTTCAACAAATGGCAAATCGCCAACAATAGCTAAACGACTTAAAGAGGTTTTAAACGAAAGCCTGCCCGCAGACCTGCATATAACTTTACAACAAATGAGTGATCTGAGAAACTCATTAAGCGGTGATTTTACCTACAAGGTTAAAAAACTAAATGAAGTTACATCAGTATTGGTTGAGCAAAAAGTAGAGCGCAAAAATCTTAAATGGCTAATATGGCTTTCTATAGTGTTTTCGTTAACTGTTGCTGTCACAGCACTTTGGTTTAATGAGCCTGCATTTAGAACGTATGCACGGGAGATAGATCCGGCCTTTTATTATTTCCTGGGTGCCGGTTTTCTGTTTGCATTAATTGATGGTGCTATAGGCATGTCGTACGGAGTAACGTCTACAACATTTTCATTATCAATGGGCATCCCTCCTGCTTCGGCAAGTATGGGTGTTCACTTATCAGAAATTTTAAGCAATGGCATTGCCGGCTGGATGCATTACCGCATGGGTAACGTTAACTGGAAATTGTTTAAACTATTATTAATACCAGGTATCATCGGCGCGGTGTTAGGCGCATATCTGCTGTCATCATTAGAGCATTATAGTCAATATTCTAAACCGTTTGTATCATTATACACGCTAATTTTGGGTATAGTTATATTTACTAAAGCACTAAACCTAAAACGTAAAAGAACCGGCGATAAAATTAAAAAGATTTCTCTTTTAGGTTTTGGTGGCGGTTTTATTGATGCTGTTGGCGGCGGTGGCTGGGGTTCTATTGTGCTTTCATCACTAATTGCCGGTGGCAGACACCCGCGCTTTTCGTTAGGTACTGTGAAGCTTTCAAGATTCTTCATTGCCTTAATGAGTTCTATCACTTTTATCACCATGTTAAGCAGTTCGCATTGGGAGGCTGTGGCAGGTTTGGTTTTCGGTAGCGCGTTAGCATCGCCTATAGCAGCTAAAATATCTAATAAAATATCAACCAAAGCTATAATGATTTCAGTAGGTATAATTGTCATACTAATAAGTCTGAAAAGCATTATTACCTTTGTAGGCAAAATAATATAATGAGTACACAGGCAGAAAATATAAAGCAATTAACCGCCGGACTTGATCCGGTAGCGGCTTTAACTAAGCTGGCCGAACATTTTCCGGGTGAGATAGTTTTTTCTACAAGCTTCGGTTGGGAAGATCAGGCTATAACGCATATGATCTTTACCAATAACCTACCCATTAAAGTTTTTACTTTAGAAACTGGCCGTATATTTCCGGAGACATACTATGTATGGAACCGTACCATGGAAATATTTGGCAAGCCTATTCACGCTTATTATCCGCAGCATGAACCATTGGAGAAAATGCTTAACGAGAAAGGCCCAAGCAGCTTTTATGAGTCGGTAGATAACAGGAAGGAATGCTGTGGGATCCGTAAGGTTGAGCCATTAAACCGCGCTTTAGCGGGTAATAAGTGCTGGATAACCGGGATCCGTGCAGAGCAATCTGTAAATCGTCATGATATGCATAATGTAGAATGGGACGAACCGCATAACCTGGTTAAGTTTCACCCTATTTTCGACTGGACATTAGAAGACGTAAAAGCATATATAAAACAATATAATATACCTTATAATACCTTACATGACCGCGGTTTCCCAAGCATTGGGTGCCAGCCATGTACCAGGGCGATTAGAGAAGGCGAAGATTTTAGGGCAGGCCGTTGGTGGTGGGAAGACCAATCAAAAAAAGAATGCGGCCTGCACGAATTAATAATTGATAACAAATAGAGTAATTATTGAAATAATGGATTATTGAGTTATAGATTTAAAAATCACTCACTCATTCACTCATTCAATAACTCACTAATTAAACACATGAGTAAACACAACCAACTGGACTATTTAGACGAGCTTGAAGCAGAAGCGATACACATTCTGCGTGAGGTAGCCGGCCAGTTTGAGCGCCCAGCGCTTCTATTTTCGGGAGGTAAGGATTCTATTACACTGGTACGTTTGGCCGAGAAGGCCTTCCGTCCGGGTAAGTTTCCGTTCCCATTGGTACATATTGATACCGGGCATAACTTTATAGAAACTATAGAGTACCGCGATGCTATGGTGAAACGCTTAGGCGAGAAACTAATAGTGGGCCACGTACAAGATTCGATAGACCAAGGCAAGGTTGTTGAGCAAAAGGGCAAAAACGCAAGTCGTAACGCCTTACAAACTGTAACCCTGCTTGATACCATTGCCGAGCATAAGTTTGATGCCTGCATAGGCGGTGCCCGTCGTGATGAGGAGAAGGCCCGTGCTAAAGAACGCATCTTCTCTGTACGTGACGAGTTTGGCCAATGGGACCCCAAACGCCAGCGCCCTGAACTTTGGAACATCTATAACGGTAAGATTCATAAAGGCGAGAACGTTCGCGTATTCCCTATCAGCAACTGGACCGAGTTAGACGTTTGGAACTACATCCGCAGAGAGAAGATTGACCTGCCAACAATATACTTCGCGCATGAGCGTGATACTATTGTGCGCAATGGGCAGCTAATGGCGGCCTCTCCTGTGTTAAACATGGATGAGGAGGACGTGATCACCCGTCGAACAGTTCGTTTCCGTACTGTGGGCGATATGACCTGTACAGCTGCAGTATCATCTGACGCATTTTTAATTGACGACATTATTGACGAGATAAGCGCTTCAAAAATAAGCGAACGTGGCGCACGCATGGATGATAAAGTATCAGAAGCTGCAATGGAAGACCGTAAGAAGGGCGGCTACTTTTAGCCCACTAACCCCCTAAAGGGGAACAATAGTTAACAGATATAATTACAAATAAGATATTAAAGTCTCACCTTTAGGGGAGATTTAGAGGGGAAAATGGATATACTTAAATTTATAACAGCAGGCAGTGTCGATGATGGTAAAAGTACCCTTATTGGTAGATTACTATACGATAGCGACTCTATCCTTGCCGACCAACTTGAAGCACTACACTCATCAAACCGTAAGAATGACGACGGTAGCATTGACCTTGCCATATTAACCGACGGCCTTAAAGCCGAGCGCGAGCAGGGAATCACTATTGATGTTGCTTACAAGTACTTCCAGACCGAGAAGCGTAAGTTCATTATAGCCGATACCCCGGGGCATATCCAGTATACCCGTAACATGGTAACCGGTGCCTCGAACGCTAATTTGGCTATTATATTGATAGATGCCCGTAAAGGCGTTATCGAGCAAACCATCCGTCACTCCTATTTAGTGTCGTTGTTGGGCATACAGCAGGTTGTTGTGTGTATCAACAAGATGGATATGGTTGATTATAGCGAAGAGGTTTATAACAGCATACTAAAAGACTACAACGCTTTAGCCGTCAAGGTTGGCTTAAAGAACGTACACCCAATACCCGTGAGCGCGCTTAAAGGCGATAACGTGGTTAACGATACCATTAACATGGATTGGTACAAAGGCGAAAGCCTGCTGCACTTCCTGGAAGGTATCGACGTATCGTTTGATAACAGTACAGAGCATGCGCGTTTCCCGGTGCAATGGGTGATACGCCCGCAAACCAAGGAACTGCACGACTACCGTGGCTATGCCGGTCGTGTATCGTCAGGATCGTTTAAAGTGAATGATAAGGTTACGGTATTACCATCTGGCTTTACATCTACCATTACCAAGATAGAGGTATTAGACAAGGAGCCTGCCGAAGCAGTAGCCGGGATGTCTGTAACCATGCACTTAAAGGACGAGATAGATATCAGTCGTGGCGACTTGTTGGTTAACAGCAGCTACCAGCCGCAGGTGTCGCAACTAATTGAGGCCGATCTGTGCTGGATGGATACCCGCGCTTTGGATACCAGCCACACCTACTTTATACAGCATAACAGCAAGGTAACCCGCTGCAAGATCCAGGAGACTTTATATAAGGTTAACATCAACACGTTAGAGAAAGAACAAAGCGAAGACTTCAAACTTAACGACATAGGCCGCATCATCATCAAGACTGCCGACCCATTAGCGTTCGACCGTTATGAGGATAACAAGGCTAATGGTGGCGCTATTATTATTGATAGCCGTACCAACCTAACCGTCGGCGCGGTAATGCTGCGCTCGGTGGCTGATTAATTTTAAAGACTTGTTAAGCTATATAAAGGCGGCCCGGTAAATCGGGTCGCTTTTTTTTGTGTTTGCTAATGGTTCTACAGTAGTTCAACACATCTTAACACACTAATTCACGCTTTTTCACATCATTATCACACTATATCACGCGATATCACAGCATTATCACACAGATTCACACGATATTACAGGAATATTTTTCTATATAACTACCTGTAAACTAATACATTACTTAAAAATATTAGCCATTTATCAGAATACCTCAGAAAGAGAGTACCTGCCCGGAACCGGCGGAATGCGGAACTACACAAAGATA
>JACMRC010000320.1 GCA_014376655.1 Mucilaginibacter sp.
AAGGTATACCTTGATCTTTCGTTTTTTGATGAGCTGGAACAAAAATTCAGTGCGCCGGGCGAATCTGCCTGGGCGTATGTTATAGCACACGAAGTTGGGCATCATATTCAGAACCTGCTGGGCGTATCCGCAAAGATGGACCAGGCGCGGCAAACTATGAGCGGGACAGCCTATAATAAGTTATCAGTAAAGCTGGAGTTGCAGGCCGATTTTTATGCCGGGGTATGGGCACATTACGAAAACCTGAATCACCATAATAATATAGTAATTGAGCGTGCCGATATCGACTCGGCATTAAACGCCGCGCACCAAATTGGCGACGACCGCCTGCAGCAAAAATACCAGGGCCGTGTTAGCCCGGATAGTTTTACCCACGGCACCAGCGCGCAACGCATGTATTGGTTCAAGAAAGGGTATGATACCGGCGATATAAAACAAGGCGATACCTTTGCCAATAACGAGCTTGACGAGCAGTAATTCAGGGAAATTGCTTTTAAAACCTTTATATCTATTTTGGCTAAAGCCGGTATGTTGATTTGTGTTTTCCGCCCCATAAATGGGACGGCAATGAATTGGAAGACTGTTTTTTCATTGCCGTTCGCTTCAGCCAACGGTTTACGTGAAACAAAAAGAGGGCTTTAGCCAAATTCTGTTCTAATAGAATCTTAAAAGCAATCCCCGGCAGTAATTAACCAATAGGTTAACACTTATTAATTATTGGTAAATTTTAAGTGCCTACAGCGTAAATTATAAGGTTTGTTTGGCTATTACTGTGAGTAATAGGTATGTTTAGTATTCCCAATCCCCTGATTGAAATGAAAAAGTTATTATTACCCCTGTTGCTAATGTTTATTGGCATCAGCCAAAAATCTATTGCCGCAACTCCCGCTTCTAATTATAAAATTTCTGTTGATACCGTTCGCAAAAAGCTGGTGCACCCTAAAGAAGCCATGGCAGACGCTGATGTAAAAGCAATTTTAACCACTATGCGCGGCAAACGTAACGACGCAGAAAAAATAGTCGCGCTTAAAGAAGCCGTTAAGGGTAAAGGCATTACTGTTGACCAGTTAATAACGCTATTGAACCAGTTTTTAACTGACGATTCTAAAATTGAGTGTGCAGAATACGCTTTCCCGTACATTACCAACTATAAGTCCTTTTTAATAATACTGGATATTTTTTCGAAGCGAAATTATAAAGATAACCTGGAAGAGTTTTACGATAAGGCCCGGAAGTGGTAATAAATTTTCGGCACTATTAATGCTGTTATTGGCCTAATAGTTTAATTTAGCTACATGGTTATAAACAGGCATAGCGTTAGTATTTATTTATTGTTGTTTATTGCTGTAGTTTATACTACCGCATGCTCGCCAAAGGTTGTACCCGGCGTTGCCAAACCTGGCGATGCGTCAAAGCAAATAGTAATTAAGCCCCCGCACTTCACTACTGATAGTTTTTATACCGCCAAAACCGACTCGTTAGTAAACCTGGTTAAACTGCAGCAGCCTATTACGTTAATGGATAGTACAGGTTTAATAACTACTCCATCCGAATGGGTAGGCTCAGTTAATTTTGGCATCCGCAAAGCTAACTATGTTATTATCCATTATACCGCACAGGATTCTATACAGCAAACCATCCGCACGTTTACCCTTTTGCGTACCGAAGTTAGCGCGCACTATGTTATTGGTAAAGACGGCAAGGTGTACCACATGGTGAATGATTACCTACGATCAAACCATGCCGGGATTGGCAAATGGGGTAGCGTTACGGATATGAACAGTATATCATTAGGTATTGAGATAGATAATAATGGTTTTGAACCCTTTAACGATGCACAAATTAAAAGCCTGTTGCTTTTACTAACCCAACTTAAAAAAGCTTACAATATCCCGACCGCCAATTTTTTGGGCCACCAGGATTTTGCACCTAAACGCAAACCTGATCCGGGACCGCTGTTCCCCTGGAAACTTTTGGCCGAAAAGGGCTTTGGTTACTGGAGCGATGATGCGCTTGAACCTGCCCCCGAAAACTTTGATTATAAAACCGCCCTGCGGCTGATAGGGTATGATGTTGCCGATCTAAACTCGGCCATTATTGCTTTTAAACGCCATTTTGTACAGGATGCTAATACCGGCACGGCACAATTAAGCCAATTGGATTTGAATGTGTTGTATAATGTTTATCAGAAGTACGCGCCATGAGTTTTGAGTGATGGGTTTTGAGTAGTGAGTTTTTTTACTCATAACTCAACACTCACTACTCAAAACTACTTCTTAACAGCCCATCCATCCTTCAAAGTCACCGTTCTGTTAAACACCAACTTATCATCGGTTGATAATTTATCCAGCGTAAAATAACCTTTGCGGATAAACTGGTAGCCTTTGCCGGCTACAGCATTTGCCAGGTCGGCTTCTATGTAGGCGTTTGGTAATATGGTTAAGCTATCAGGGTTTAGGTAATCTTTAAAATCACCTTCTTCGTTTGATGGATCTTCTACTTTAAACAGGCGGTCGTACATGCGCACCTCGGCAGTTTTGGCGTGTGGCACACTCACCCAATGGATGGTGCCCTTAACGTTAATACCGCTGGTATCATGGCCCGATTTTGATTCGGGGATGTAGGTACAATAGATCTCGGTTACATTGCCGTTGGCATCCTTTTTAAAGTCCTCGCATTTAACAATGTAAGCATTCTTTAAACGCACGCTAAGTCCAACGCCTAAACGGAAGAACTTCTTAGGCGGCTCTTCCATAAAATCTTCGCGCTCTATCCACAGCTCATTGCTGAAAGGCATATCGCGGCCACCATCGCCACCCTCAACCTCGGGGTTGTTCTCGCCATGCAGGGTTTCTGTTTGGCCTGCGGGATAATTAGTGATAATCATCTTTATGGGATCAAGCACGGCCATACGGCGCCAGGCGGTTTTGTTCAGGTCCTCGCGGATACAGAACTCCAGTAGGCTAAAGTCGATCATGTTCTCGCGCTTGGCAACACCTATTCGCTCGCAAAACTCGCGGATAGACGCGGCAGTATAACCTCGACGGCGTAAACCGCTAATGGTAGACATTCTTGGATCATCCCAACCTTCAACATGCTTTTCGGCCACTAATTGCATCAGCTTGCGTTTGCTCATAACCGTGTAGGTCATGTTTAAACGTGCAAACTCGTATTGTTTGGATGGGAACAGGTTTAACTCTTCAATAAACAGATCATACAATGGCCTGTGCGATACAAATTCCAGCGTACAGATAGAATGTGTTATCTCTTCAATAGCGTCGCTCTGTCCGTGCGCGAAATCATACATCGGGTATATGCACCAGGCATCGCCGGTACGGTGATGATGGGCATGTTTTATACGATAGATCAACGGATCGCGCAGCAACATATTTGGCGACTCGAGGTCTATCTTGGCACGCAGCACTTTATCGCCGTCTTGATACTTGCCGGCTTTCATATCGGCAAACAACTGCAGGTTTTCTTCAACGCTGCGGCTGCGGTATTCGTTTGGTGTACCCGGTTCGGTTGGCGTGCCTTTTTGGAAAGCTATCTCTTCGGCGGTGCTGTCATCAACATAAGCCAATCCCTTTTTGATAAGTGCGACTGCCAGATCATATAGCTTATCAAAATAATCAGACGCGTAAAGCTCCTCGGCCCAATCAAAGCCTAACCATTTTACATCTTCTTTTATGCTGTCAACGTATTCGGTTTCTTCTTTGGTGGGGTTAGTATCGTCAAAACGCAGGTTGGTTTTGCCGTTGTATTTTTTTGCTAACCCAAAATTTAAGCAAATGGACTTAGCATGCCCTATGTGCAAATAACCATTAGGCTCTGGCGGGAAACGGGTTAATACCCGGCCTCCGTTTTTGCCTGCGGCTAAATCTTCCTCAACTATCTCTTCAATAAAATTTAATGATCTCTCTTCGCTCATGGTGGGGCAAAAATAGGAAAAATCCTCGTACTAAGTAGTGGCAGTTGCAGCGGCAGTGGCAGGAAAATAAGAGAAGCAAAAAGGGGCAATGCCGTACTGCTACTGCAACTGCCCCTGCTACTATTATTAAAATGCTCCGGCAAATTCCTTCGCGAAATCTTCCAACTTGGTTTTACTTAAAACAGGTCTGTTCTTATAGTAATCCTCAAACATTTTACCGGTACGTACTGATGTGCCCATCTCGGTATAGTTGGTGGCAATTTCTTCGGGCAGGCCCGCGCCTATTGCTCCCGCGATATTGTCGGC
>JACMRC010000321.1 GCA_014376655.1 Mucilaginibacter sp.
GCTTATATGTGTAGTTGTGTTTTCAACCTGTAATATCATGGAGTTGTCGTATTCAATTACCTCTGTCACTGTTATTTTTTTTCCTATAGTGAGCTGTTGTTTTTCAAGGTATTGCAAAAAACTTGATGAGTGATCGCGCACACCTGATATCACCCCACCTTCATTAACGCCTAAGGCAGAAATTGGTTTAAGTTCATATTTTTTAAAGTTGCCGTCGCGGTCGGGGATAGGGTCGCCATGCGGATCGTGTTTTGGGTAATCCATAAATTTATCCAGACGGTCTATTAATTCAACCGATGATATATGTTCCATTTCCTCGGCCATTTCATGCACCTCGTCCCATTTAAAATTTAGCTTTTCTACCAAAAAATATTCCCATAGGCGGTGTTTGCGAATGATGTGTAAGGCTATCTTCTCGCCTGCAGCAGTAAGCGTTACCCCCTGGTATTTTTCGTAATTTATCAGTTCCTTATCAGCCAATTTTTTAAGCATATCTGTTACAGATGCTGCCTTAGTGCTTAAAGCTGCCGCTATCTGGTTGGTACTGACGTTCAGGTCATTTAACGAGAGATGATAAATGGCTTTTAAGTAGTTTTCTTCGGCTAAAGTATTCATTTAAGCAAATCTAATAAAATTTTTAGACAAGTCTAAAAATTAATGTTAAAAAAATTATATTTTACATATCTTGATATTGAAAAATATAATTTTGTACTTTGTTCTAAATTAAAGACGTAGTTATGGCTGCAGAGTTAGATAAGATAGACCTACAAATACTTAAAACCTTACAGGAAAACGGAAGAATAACCAATCTTCAGCTTTCTACCGAAATTGGATTGTCGCCGGCACCAACCTTAGAGCGTGTGCGCAAACTGGAAAATGCCGAATATATTAAGAGTTACCATGCCCTTGTTGACGAAGAGAAACTTGGCCTTGGTATAAAAACATTTATACAGATCTCGCTGGATTTTCATCAGAAAAACACCATACAAACTTTTATAAACGAGATCCAGGCTATTAAAGAAGTAACCGAGTGCCACCACGTAACCGGCCAGTGCGATTTCTTGCTAAAAGTTTATGTGCGCGACATCAAATCGTACGAGCAATTGATTATGGAAAAAATAAGCCGCATTAGCGTGGTGAAAACTTTCCAAACGATGATGATCATGTCTACCAGTAAAAAGGAGCCGATAGTACCACTAGAGTATTAGCCCCCCGGCCCCCTAAAGGGGGAGGAATAAAAAGAAGGCGACTTATGATCAAGTCGCCTTCTTTTGTTAATGATATTTCAAAAGTTCCCCCTTTAGGGGGCGGAGGGGGCTAATGGATTTGCCAGTCAATCGGCTTTTCTCTCTGCTGCTCTAAATAATTATTTGTTTTCGAGAATGGTTTCGAGCCAAAGAATCCGCCGTGGCTAACTGCTAACGGCGATGGATGTGTTGATTTAATGATGAGGTGTTTGGTGTCATCAATCAAAATAGCTTTTGATTGCGCGTAAGCACCCCAGAGAATAAATGCAACCCCTGTTTTCTTGTCGGATATTGTTTTGATAACGGTATCCGTAAACTTTTCCCAACCCTTTTTTTGGTGCGAGCCAGCGTTAGCTGCTTGTACGGTTAGTGTAGCGTTTAATAATAGTACGCCTTGTTTGGTCCATTCGGTCAGGTCGCCGGTGTTGGGGATGGTGAAGCCGGGGATATCAGTAGCCAGTTCTTTATAAATGTTTTGTAGCGATGGCGGTGTACGCACACCTTTTTGCACAGAGAATGATAAGCCGTGTGCCTGGTTGGGGCCGTGGTAAGGATCCTGCCCCAATATAACCACCTTAACTTCATCAAATGGTGTTTTAGTAAAGGCGGCAAATATATCGCCACTTTTTGGATAGATAGTCTTTCCGGCTTGCTTCTCTTCCTTCAAAAATGTTTTGAGCTTTAGCATGTAATCTTTGCCAAATTCGTCCTCTAAAACTTCAAGCCACGACGCTTCTAATTCAATTGCCATAAATATTCGTCAAGTGTTGATTAAGACTACAAATAAACGGATATTTGCACTTCTAAATTTATAGGATAACAAATTATGTCAAATATAGTTCGGCTTATTGTAGCCTGCGTTTTTTTTGGTGCCGCTGTTGCACTTTGCGTTTTTGGTTTTTGGGGATGGGGCATATTGGTATTGCTTTTAGGCGGAATAATCCTGCTATCGTTTTTCTTTAACGAGAATATGATTATCGCACAATACTTTTTGCGTAAAGAACAATCAGACAAGTCAGAAGCCTGGTTGTTGAAAATTACCGATTACGAAAAGCAATTGCATAAAAATCAACATGGTTACCACAACCTGTTGTTGGGTTTGATCGAGTCGCGCAAAGCGCCGTTAAAATCAGAGAAATATTTCAAGAAGGCATTGGCATTAGGTATGACCATGTCGCACAATACAGCGTTGGCTAAATTAAGCCTGGCAGGGATCTCAATGGCTAAACGTAATAAACGCGAGGCGACGATGTATTTACAGGAAGCGGCTAAGGATGATAAGAATAAGTTGCTTACCGACCAGATAAAGATGATGAAGCAGCAGATGGCCCAAATGGACAAGCAAGTAGTAAAAGGCGGTTATCGCCAGCAGTTTTAACTACAAAAAATAGCCTTTAAAATACCTAATTTAAAGGCTATTTTTCTTCTATCGAACTGAAATAATCAGGTTCTGACGAGTGATTTTTATTGTAGCTGATGTTCCTGTCAGGTGTCGAAAAGTTGTCCTCTGATGGATTTGCAACCTCAACAAGTTTCAGTAAACTCCTGATAAATGATAGGTTGAAATTTGACCTGTTTAGTTTGATCAAATATTGGCTTTCTGTAATTTCTAAGATTGAGTTAGTCATAACGTTTACATAAGATGTGTACTTGTAAAAATACGTAACACATTGGATGCCAAAGTTTCCGGAATTTTATTATTATATTAAAGAATTGTTAATAACGGTTGTGGAAAACGGATCGCAGATTAAATAGATTAGGGTGATTGATGTGATTTGAACTTAATTTATTCATTAATCAACATAATCTGATCAGTCAATCTAATCTGCGATTCAGACAAAAAATGTTATTCAAACCAAGCCATTACCACTTCTTTAGCAGGCATGGTAATTTCCAACTTTAATTTTTTACGCATACCGCCCAAATCATTAAACACTTTGTTCGGGTTCCCGGCTTTTAATTCCTCAACAGTATTAAAGCCCATTTTATTTAAAACAGGTACCCACTCGGCAGGCACACCAATATTTGTAAAATCATCAACACTGGCAACTTTGGCCTTTTTCTCAGGGCGCATTTGCGGGAAGAATAATACTTCCTGTATGGTGCTTTGATTGGTTAATAACATAACCAAACGGTCGATACCAATACCAAGGCCTGATGTTGGCGGCATGCCGTATTCTAAGGCACGTAAAAAATCATCGTCCATCGCCATAGCCTCGTCATCGCCACGGCCGGCTAATACCAATTGCTCTTCTAAACGTTCACGTTGGTCTATTGGGTCGTTAAGCTCAGAATAAGCATTGGCTATTTCCTTACCATTTACAAACAGCTCAAAACGTTCAACTAAGCCATCTTTTGTACGGTGCTTTTTAGCAAGCGGTGTCATCTCGATAGGGTAGTCGGTAATGTAAGTCGGTTGGATCAGGTTAGCTTCAACTTTAGCGCTAAATATCTCGTCTATCAGCTTGCCTTTACCCATGGTTGCATCAACGTCAATTTTAAGGTCGGCACAGGTTTCGCGTAAGCCTGCTTCGTCCATTTCTGACACATCAATACCGGTGTATTTTAAAATAGAATCATACATCGACAAACGGGTGTATGGCCCTGCAAAGTTTATCTCGTTAGCGCCAACCTGTACCGCTGCAATACCGTGTACGGCACGTGCAACTTCTTCCAGGCAGTTCTCTACCATTTCCATCATCCATATATAGTCTTTGTAAGCTACATATATTTCCATGGCAGTAAACTCGGGGTTGTGGGTGCGGTCCATTCCCTCGTTACGGA
>JACMRC010000322.1 GCA_014376655.1 Mucilaginibacter sp.
ACACTCGTGAAACAAAACGCAACAAAAAAGGCCCGGGTTATAGCTAAACCGGGCCTTTTTGTATTTAAATCCGACATCGAATATTCGAGATCCGAAATCGACTTACTCTGCTTTAAAAGTATTGTTCTTCAAATCAATATCCGGTAGTAAATGATCAGGATCGATAACAATTGACTTGATAGTCGATGTTGACGGATACTTAAACTTCCATACGCCGGTACGTTGCCATACATTCACCGGCAGGTGGATGGTTTCGGTTTTTCCGTTGGCCTGCGTAATTTTCAGGTCAACCGGCATGGCCATTTTTTCTTTATTGACGATGGTGATGATGGAGCCGTTCTCTGGCCCGCCCATATATTTCACACCTTCAATAGCTTGGTCAAGTTTCCATGTGGTAAAGAACCATGGTTTAAAGAACCAGTTCAAGTCTTCGCCGCTTGCATCATTCATCGCACGGAAGAAATCATAAGGCAGCGGGTGTTTCATGGCCCAATGCTTAATATACTCGTGGAAAGCAAAATCAAAACGTTCGGGTCCTAAAACTACATCGCGCAGCATATCTAAACCTAAAGCGGTTTTGTTGTAGTACTGGCCGTAATCGTTTAAGCCAATAGCCTCAGGAGGGGTCATTAATGGGTCGCCGCTGCGGATATAGCTTCTTAATACGTTTTGCGCGTTGTTGTTTGGTCCTTTTGGCGCATACTCGCCATTGTTGAACATTTTGGTAGAGTACTCATTAATAAAGGTGTTAAAACCTTCGTCCATCCACATGTATTTACGCTCGTTGCTGCCAACTATCATCGGGAACCAGTTATGGCCAATCTCGTGGGTAACATCGCCCCATAAACCGCCATTTTTCAATCCGCTTAAGCAGAAAATGATGCCGGGGTACTCCATACCCAAAGCCACACCCGATACGTTTACTGCCGAGTTCCATGGGTATTCGATATAAGCTTTAGAGTAGATCTCGATGCTGCTTTTTAAGTATTCGGTAGAGCGGCCCCAGGCATTGCTGCCCGCGCTCTCAACAGGGTAAACAGATTGCGAGATACACTTACGGCCCGATGGCAGGTTGGTTTTAGCGGCATCCCAAATAAACGCTGTTGAAGCAGCCCATGCAATATCGCGGGTGTTCTCCATTTTAAAGTGCCAGGTTAGGCTGCCTTTAGCCGGGCGTGTCGCAGCCTGTCCAACTTCACTTTCTGATATGATAGTTACTGTTTTATCGCTGTTACGGGCTTCTGCCAAACGTTTTTGCTGAACAGGGGTAAGTACATCACCAGGGTTTAACAGATCACCAGATCCTGCTACAACCATGTTAGCCGGCGCGGTGATATAGTAATCATAATCGCCATAATCGCAATAAAACTCACCAAGGCCCATGTAAGGTAAAGTGTTCCAGCCTTCTACATCATCATAAACACACATGCGCGGGTACCATTGTGCAAGCTCATAAACCATACCTTGTTTAAACTGTTTGCGGCCCATACGGTCGGCACCGTAGTAAGGGATAGAGAAACTGTAGTTAACCTTTACTTGGATCTTGTCGCCGCTTCCGTTTAGTGGTTTGTTTAAACGCACTTGCATGCGCGCATCGGTAATTATTGGTGTAACGGTATAGGTTTGACCTTTATAAGTAACAGAAACCGAAGTGATATGGATACCACCACGGCTAAAGCCTTTAACATCAAAACGGTCGCCGGTGTAGGGGGTAACCGCAGCGCCGCGCGAGTCGGGGCTGAATAGGTTTTGATCTAACTGCAGCCATAGGTAATCCATTTGGTCGGGGCTGTTGTTGGTATAAGTTATAGCAACATCACCGCTTATGGTAGTATCCTGCGCCAGTTCATTTAAAGAACCGTGGATAAGATAGTCGGCACGGTTTTGCCAATAGTTAGGGCCTGGTTTGCCGGCTGCCGAACGGGTGCCATTGCTGGTTGTAGGCCAGGTAATTGGGCCAAATAGATCCGAATGGTTGTACTTCGCCGTATCGGAAGGGGTTTGCGCCGAAGCGTTGAACGCCACGGCCAACAAACCGCATGCTAAAAGCATGTAGTGTTTAAGATTCATTGTTGATCAGTTAATTTATAGTAAGGCAAATAAAGCGAAATGTTTTGTTATTGCCTAATATGCCCTTTATACGGTGAAATCAACATATCATAGCCGGTGGTGCGTGTACCAACATGAAAGTAAGTAAGAGTTTAGTGCCGAAATGGTGTCACCAAAAGAAAATAAAAAAATAATATAAGGGGATTTTTTGTTTAAATTATTGATTATGAATTTTGTATTTTTGTTAATATGGAAACAATGATAATGCACCCCCAAAATAAGGAGCAATTAGACGCGTTAAAAGCCATTGCCAAAGTATTAAAAGTAGCCTTTGAAACCGAAAAAGGATCTACCTACGATCCTGTGTTCGTTGCTGAAATACTTAAAGGTGAAAAAGCAAAAAAAGAAGGCAAAAAAGGAGTCCGTATAGATATGCAAAATCTATGGAAATAGACCTATACGAGAAAGCTATAAAGGACTTCGAATATTGGAAAAAATCGGGCAATAAGGTCATTCAAAAGAGAATACAATTATTGTTTGCCGACATGAAAAATCATCCCTTTGAAGGTATTGGTAAGCCTGAATTGTTAAAGCACAGTCTTGCCGGAAAATGGTCGAGACGTATCGATAAAGAGCATAGAATTATTTATGATGTTAGTGATGATATTATAAATGTTTATTCTTTAAAAGGACATTATTAGATTATCCGCATTCTCAGTATTTTAAAAATAATATTCAATACCACTTTTGATGCTTTTTTCAAGCATTCAAAAAAATCGAATAAAATTAAAGCATATATAGGATTTTGTTGTTTGAATTATTGACACTGAGTTTTGTATTTTTACTATAATGGAATCACTATTAGTTCATCCTGAAAATAAAGAGTAGCTTAAAGCAATTAAAGCTATCCTTAAAGCGCTAAAAGTAAAATTTGAAGTGCAACCTGAATCGTTGCCTGCGCATGTAGTTAAAGGAATTGAAAGATCTCTCAAGCAAGCTGAAAACGGCCAGACAATCTCATTGGAAGAATTTAAGAAAAGGCATTTAACTAATTTGATACTTAAAGATAATTGATAGTACAAAAGAAAGGTAGATATTTTCCGCTTAAAACGTTTTTCTCACACTGACAGGTTGAAGCCTGTAGTTAATCGTTTTTATAGTTATATTTGGGTAAGAATCGATATACATATGACCTTAGATGACCACCTAAAACTTAATCGTTGTCCACATTGTTCAATAGATAACCCCAATCTTAATAATCTTACTTCTGATCAAAATACAACGACCGATACAAACGATAACAGACGAATATGGCGTATGTATAAATGTTCGCGCTGTGGCGGCGTTGTTACTGCTTCAGCAAATCCACATAATAGGGTAGTGTTGGAAATCTTTCCTTCATTAACAAGCGTCAATGAAGTTTTACCATTGAAAGTAAAAGCTTATCTACAACAAGCGATAGACAGTAAGTTTGCCTCCTCCGGTTCCGTAATGTTATGTGCGAGTGCTGTTGATGCTATGCTTAAATCAAAAAACTACAAAGCCGGAAGCTTATATTCTAGAATAAAATTAGCGATAAAAGACGGAGTGATTACTGAAGATATGGGAACTTGGGCACATCAAGTGCGGTTAGACGCAAATGATGAGCGGCATTCGGATGATGATGCAATTATGCCTACAGTGGATGATGCCAATCAAGCAATACAATTCACTCAAACTCTCGCTGAGCTTCTTTTTGTACTTCCATCAAAAGTCTCTAGGGGTATTGAGGCGTCATCTAATAAGAATGGTTAAATGTCATTGAATATTAAGCAACTACGCAAGCGGGCTAAGGAATACGTAGAGTTAGAAGCACATACCACAGTTCTAAAAACTCGATATATCGCAACATTTACATTGTTTGACCAAGAAGATGTTGTTATATAAGTATCAACCACTGATAAAGAACATCCTGACTGGTGGGTTGTTGGTGGTACTACTCCGATGAATTTATATACGAAAAACCATATAAAGACAGCTGATGAAGCATTTTCTTTTCATACTGGGTTAATGATGCGAATGATGGCTGATAGAGTTGAAAAAGCTCCAGACCAAATCGGATATGATGCTTTCATTAGCCATGCCAGTGAAGATAAAGAAACGCTAGTGCGGCCATTGGCAGAAGAGCTTACTGAACGAGGATTTAATATTTGGTATGATGAGTTTGAGTTGAAGGTTGGTGATAGCCTTCGTCAATCAATTGATAAAGGACTGGTAAACTCTAATTACGGAATAGTAGTACTTTCAAAAGCTTTTTTTGAAAAAAATTGGCCTCAATATGAGCTAAATGGATTAACAGCAAAAGAAATGGAAGGAAAGAAAGTCATCTTACCAATCTGGCACAACACATCAAAAGCGGAAGTGTTAAAATATAGTCCAACATTAGCTGATAAGGTCGCGATTGATAGCAGTAGAGTCAAGATTTCTGATATGGCTGATCAATTGGCAGATGTCTTGAACGATATTTAATTGTAAGTACTGTCTTAATTTGCAAAAACTTTATACCTAAGCAGTTCATTTATATTAATAATCGCACATTTGCCCTCATGAACCGCTTAGCCAACTCCACCTCCCCATACTTACTACAACATGCCAATAACCCGGTTAACTGGTACCCATGGGGTACAGAGGCGCTGCAAAAAGCTAAGGACGAGAATAAACTTATTATCGTAAGTATAGGTTACTCGGCCTGCCATTGGTGCCATGTTATGGAGCATGAAAGCTTTGAGGATAATGACGTTGCCGCAGTAATGAACGAATTTTTTGTTTGTATCAAGGTCGACCGGGAGGAGCGCCCTGATGTAGACCAGATCTATATGAGCGCCGTGCAGTTGATCAGTGGTCGTGGTGGCTGGCCGTTAAACTGTATCTGCCTGCCCGACCAGCGGCCTATATATGCAGGCACTTACTTCCGCAAAAACGACTGGACGAGCCTGCTTTTTAACCTGGCCGATTACTATAAACAAAAGCCCGAAGATGCGAACGAATATGCCACGCGATTAACTGAGGGCATCCAAAAATATGAGTCGATAGGCTTTGTAGAAACTCAGCCCGATTATACCAAAGCCGACCTGGAGCTTATTGTAAATAACTGGAAAAAGTACTTTGATAAAACAGAAGGCGGCATGGGTACCGCGCCAAAATTCCCTATGCCCAATAATTGGCAGTTCCTGATCCGCTACGCGCATTTAATGCAGAACGAGACCATAACCGACTTAGCTAAACTTACGTTGCTTAAAATGGCTTACGGAGGCATTTATGATCACTTGGGCGGCGGCTTCGCACGTTATAGTGTTGATGGTTTATGGCATGTGCCGCATTTCGAGAAGATGTTGTATGATAACGGGCAATTGATCAGCCTATATGCCGAAGCCTACACCTGGCAACCTAATGAACTTTACAAACAAACCGTTGCCGATACCATAGATTTTGCGGTACGCGAGTTGCTATCACCGGACGATGGCTTTTATTCGGCATTGGATGCGGATAGCGAAGGGGTAGAGGGCAAGTTTTACATTTTTAATAAACAAGAGATTGACATTGTTTTAGGTAGCGAAGCACAATTGTTTTGCATCTACTACCACGTTACCGACGAAGGTAACTGGGAAGAGGAGCAAACCAATATCCTGTTTAAACGCGGCAGCGATGTAGACCTGGCCGAAGCGATAGGCATCCCTGTTGAGGAACTGTTGGAAAGCGTAGCTACATCCCGCAAAAAACTATTAGAATATCGCAGTAAACGCATCCGACCGGGATTGGATAATAAGATCCTTGCATCATGGAACGGTTTAATGTTAAAAGGGCTTTGCGAAGCTTTCCGTGCTTTTAATGAAGCAGAGTATCTAAATATCGCCCTTAAAAGCGCAAAGTTTATTGTAAGCAATTTGGTAGTAGATGGTCGTATTACCCGTGTCTATAAAAGCACTGAGGCGGGCGGCGATGTGGCCAACCCTCTCCCTTGGAGAGGGCAGGGTGAGGCCTTTTTGGACGATTATGCCAATGTCGTTGATGCCTTTATAGCTTTATATGAAGTTGCTTTCGACGAACAATGGCTGGAGCATGCTGTCGAATTAACGGATAACGCCATCGCCCATTATTATGACAAAGCCAGCGGTATGTTTTACTTTACTGCCGATGATGATGAGCAACTCATCGCCCGTAAAACTGAGGTTATGGATAACGTTATCCCGGCATCAAACTCGGTAATGGCGCGTAACTTAAAAAAACTGGGTTTGCTGTTTGATAATGAAAAATATTTGGAGATCTCGGCACAGCAATTACGCAATATCATGCCGCATTTAGCTAAATATGGCTCGGCTTATTCTAACTGGAGTATGTTGCTGTTGGATGAGGTTTTTGGCACTAATGAGGTAGCAATAGTGGGGGATGATGCCGAAGCTTTTCGCTTAGAAATGGAAAAAAATTACGTTCCTAATAAAATTATCTTGGGTGGTAAAAAAGGAAGTTTACCTTTGCTGCGCGATAAGTTTAGCAACCGTACACAAGTCTTTATTTGTAAAGACAAAACCTGCGGATTACCTGCCGATAATATCCCCGACGCTTTAAAACAAATTAAAGCCTGAAACATTAATTAAATAAGCAACAAAGCACTTTTAAGTGCCAATATTTACCACTAACGCATAAATAATGAAGATTGAACCACAGCATGTAGTGTCAGTAACATACGATCTGTACGTTGACCAGGACGGAACCGAAGCTTTAGTAGAAAGCGCAACACAAGAGCAGCCACTTACCTTTTTATTTGGAGCAGGCCAAATGCTTCCAAAATTCGAGGAGTTTTTAAGTCCGCTATCAACCAATGATACTTACGATTTTCGCTTAACAGCCGAAGAGGCTTATGGCGCGCATGATGAAGAGGCGGTAGCTAACTTGCCTATCGAAATGTTCCAGGGAGCTGATCTGCCGGAAATTGGTGCTATTTTGCCGTTGCAGGACAATCAGGGTAACCATTTCCAGGGACAGGTTGTATCAATAGCAGAAGATTCTGTTATTGTTGATTTGAACCACCCTATGGCCGGCCAGCCTTTGCACTTTAAAGGTACTATCCTTAATGTTAGGCCTGCAACACCGGAAGAATTATCTCATGGCCACGCTCATGGTGCAGACGGGCATCAAGGTCACTAATTTTTTAGGTAGCAGATTTTTAAAGTGGCAGTGGCAGTTTGAAGTGGCAGTATTTATTGCTTCTACAAATTGCTACTGCTACAATTTAAAGCAGTCATGCAACTGCCCCTGCCACTAAAATACTTTTTCTACTTCTCCGCCGGTTCCCTGGCAATTAAATACATAATATCTATGGCTCCTGTTGCATCCATGGCACATAAAATATGTATTTGTGATGCAACCGGGTTTTTATTAAATGTTGCCGGGATGAATATTTTATCATCAGCGCTAAAAAGATCTGGGCTGATATTATAAACCATTTGGTCAACACCCGTACCTTTGCGGCTGATATGAACCACTATGTCTGCAAGCCTGCCCATTGGGCTTATCAGCAGATCGAAAGTTACAATAGACCTGTCATAGTAGTCGGCATCCATTCCCGGCGGAAGTTTAAATGCCCTTAAATAGGGCAGGTATCCAAAATAGCGTCCACCCGGCCTAACAGGTGGTGTGGCTTTATCATTATCCTTTATAAAATAATCTATGTCGTAGCTTAATGGCGATGGGAAACCTTCGGGTGCTTCGTATGATAGTTTGTTGTTATCATAGTCGTAATTCTGCATTAGGGTACCATCGCGGTCAAAATAATGCCAGGTGCCAACTTTTTTATCGTTAACGTACTTGCCGCTGACTAACACTATTTTCTTATCGAAAAAAGCATGATATATACCTTGTTTAACTTGTTTGGTTGCTTCAATAACAGTTTCAAAGCGTTCGGTAACGTTGTTGGTAAGCTTGTTTTTGCGGTCAACTATTTTTTGCCCAAAACAATCACCTAAACATAATACAGTGACAATAGATAACAGTAGTTTCTTCACAACAGATATTTTGAGCAATTTAATATTTATAATATTATGGCGATAACAAAAGTTTTATATTGCAGGTGTATAATTTAACAGCATGACTACAAAGCCCGATACCTCTGCCTTTAAAACCGTTCGTTTTTCTGAGACCACTATTACTGAATTGATGATACCATCATACTCCAACTTTGGCGGTAAAATCCACGGCGGTATTTTACTGTCGCTGATGGATAAGGTGGCCTATGTTTGCGCTGCCAAGCATGCGGGTAACTATTGCGTAACCGCATCAATTGATACCGTAGATTTTTTGCAGCCTGTGGAGGTTGGCGACCTGGTATCGCTCATGGCATCGGTGAATTATGTAGGGAATACATCGCTTGTAGTAGGGATAAGGGTGATATCAGAGAACATAAAAACCAACGCCATTAACCATACCAACACCAGCTACTTTACCATGGTAGCCAGGGATGAAAATAACAAGCCTGCGCAAATACCCGGGTTGATATTGGAAAACCGCCATCACGTAAGGCGATTTATAGAAGCCAAACGCCGTAAAGAGATCAAGCAAAACTATAAGCATGAAGTTGACAGAATTGCCGTACCGGACGAGTTTGAAGCGTGTGAAAATTTATTAATTGGAGAGCGTGTAATCTTAATCAATAATTAACGTTAAGTATTACCGCAGTGTTATTAAATTAAATAAAAGATTTGTAACAGGTTTTTTATTCATATATTACACTCGGATTACAAACCAATTAATTGATTAAGCTCAAAAAATTTTAGATGGCATTTTTAAACAATGTGCTGCAACCACCTGCATACGGTTGGACGGACGAGAACGGTGAACTGGCAAAGCCAACCCCAAAACAAATTATTAACGAATTTTTTTCAAGGCTAAACGTATTTAAAGACAAAAAAAACTGGCTCTCTTTTATGAGCTGGATGATGGTTGTGGTGCTGGCACCATTCCTGTTTATTTTCCTGTTTAAATACTTTTCTATCAAATTATTAATATGTGCTTTTGTTTATAGCATGATCATCATGGGTACGCACGGTACCATTTGGCATCACCGCTATTGCACGCACGGCGCCTACCAGTTCAAGAATAACTTTTGGCGTTTCTTTACCCAAAATCTTACCCTTAAAATTATCCCTGAGGAAATTTATGCGATATCGCACCACGTGCATCACGCTTTATCAGACCAACCAGGCGACCCTTATAACGCGCAAGGCGGTTTCCTTTACTGTTTCCTGGCCGATGTTACCCATCAGCCTATAAACCGTAACATGAGCGAGAAAGATTATAGCTGCTGTGTTAAATTAATGAAACATACAGGTGTACAGGTTAATACCTATGCTCAATATCAAAA
>JACMRC010000035.1 GCA_014376655.1 Mucilaginibacter sp.
CTGCCGGGATGGGACATTAAACCTTTGGATGATGGTATTTATGTAGAAATGCCACACGTTACCGACCTTAAACTGATCCGCGATATCCTGCCCGAGACACTGTCGGCATTATCATTAGATATTGAAGTGCCTAAATCAAGGTTAAAGTTTCAATTTCATAACGGGTATGAAAACTTTGATTATATATTGAACCCGGATGATAGGGATTTGAATAAGGAATAATTAACAATCCCCGCCAACCTCACAGCTATCGCCTTCAACTACATCAAGCTTTGCTGGTTTGCTTTCGGCCCACTCGCTGTAGGCTTTTTCCAATGTTTCCAAAAACGTTGGTACAGCCTGTGCGCCCGATACGCCATATTTATTGTCCATCACAAAAAACGGAACACCGCGGATACCCAATTGCTGTGCTTGTGCTATATCTTGTTGAACGTTAATAGCAAACTTATTACCTGCTAAAGTATGATGTACTTCGGCTTTATCTAAACCTATGCTTTCGCCAAGCTCGGCTAAAGTATCGTGGTCGGCAATGTTTTGACCGTTGGTGAAATAGGCATTAAACAGGGCTTCTTCAGCTTCGTCGCCTAAACCGTTTTGTTTGGCAAGGTGTGCAAAGCGGTGCGCGTCAAAACTATTAGCAATTATAGCTTTATCAAAATCATAAGTTAAACCAACTTCGGCGGCCATTTGGGTTACCTGGTTGTTCATTTGTTTGGCGTGATCAAGGGTTATGCCCTTAATATCAGCCAGGTATTGGTTAATATTTAAAATAACATCAGTTACCAGGTTTGGGTTTAGCTGGAAACTTTTCCATTCTATCTCCACCTCGTTTTTATGCTCAAATTGTGCTAAAGCCTGTTCAAACCTGCGTTTGCCAATGTAGCAAAACGGGCACATCACGTCACTCCAAATTTGTATTTTCATGGCGCAAAGTTACCACCTTGTCATAAACTCCGCGTAAGCGCAAAGTAAAATTGACTATAGATGAGTTAAGCAACTGCTTCAGGTGTTTCGGATGTTACACCTGTGTCTGAAACACCTGAAAACAGTTGCTATAAACTTATTTTATAGAAGTTGCGCTTTGCAACGCTGGTTTCTGCTTCTGTAGTTTTATTCATGATCAATTCTTTGCGAATGAATAACTAACACCCAACGTAACCGTGCGCGGCGGCGCGGCATTGTAGGTGTCGCCGTATTGGTTGCTGGTTACCGTAGTAGCATAAAGCTTGTTGGTTAAGTTTAACATATTGGACCAGATGCCGGCACCCTTTAAAACGGTTTGTTTAAAATCATAACCCAAACGCAGGTTGTAGATATTATAACCTGAATAGGTTTTGGTGTTTGCCGGGTTGGTATAATATTTATCAATATGCTGCCATTCGCCAGCTATCCTGAAACCCGGGATGTAGTTGGGTTTGTAAGTTAACTCGGAATTGGCTATCCATACCGGCGCATTGTTCATGCGTTTGCCGCTGTAATTAATGGTGTAGCTGCTACTGGTTGCATAGTTGGTAGCAACCTCGCTATAATCAACATAAGTATGCTTAGCGTTGGTGCCGTTAAACCTGAAACTTAGTTCATTAACAGGCGCATAAGTAATAGCATATTCTATCCCTCTATGGCGTGTCGCGCCCGCGTTTTGATTTTGGGTGGTATTGTCAGGCAGTAGCTGGTTAATGATCTCATTGTGCCCTTCCAGATCATACAAGCTAACCTCTACATACATCTTCTTATCAAATGCTGAGATCCAGCCACCAACTTCGTAGTTGTTAAACGTAGCTTGCTTTAACGGGGTTAACTGGCGTGCGTTGTACAGGTCGCCAGTTTCCGGTGGTTGGAAACCTACACTATAGTTTACATAGAAACCTTTATTGCCACCCAAATCGTAAGTTAAACCAAACTTGGGTGCCACAATATTAAAGTCGCTGGTCTCTTGTTGCTTGTACTTGGTACCGCTTGTTAGGGCATTGGTGAAGTTGTAATGCACCCTGTCATACCGTAACCCCATAACTATACGTAACGGCTCAACGGGATTAATTTCGTATTGCGTATAGGCAGCGGTGTTAAATAATTTAATGCGATAGTTGTCAATATAAGTCCCCGTATTGCTAAAGCCGGTGTAATAATTATTTGCCACATCCTTAGTGATATTTAAAAATTGCGCGTAGTACGAGCTTGGGCTATCATCCACATACACCCCGGCAATTAACCGCGAATGCAGGAAATCAAAATTACTGCGGTGCTGTGCCAGCAAGCCGAAACTATGAAAACGCAGATCATTAACCTGCCCGTTGCTGCTTTGGTAAACACCCAGGTTATTCCTTACATCGGCAATAAAATAACTTGGTAATTGGGCTGTTGAGTTATCCCTGAAAAACGCGGTAAAAAATGTGCTGTTCTTTTCGTTCCAGCTGTGTTCGAGTTTTAAGTTGGCTCTAAATGCCTCAACCTTACGGTAAGTAAAGCGCTGGTTAGATCCGTAGCTGCGGTTGTAAAAATGCGCGCTGTCCAAACTGCCCGGTGTTTGGGTATTCAGGTAATTATAGGCAGCGGTAGCCGTTAGCTTAGTTTGATCACTAAAAGCATATGTAGTTTTAAAGTTGACCGAATACTTATCAAAATCAGAATAATCCTGCCAGCTGTTTTTTTGGTGGGCGATGTAACCGCCTAAGTATAAACCAAACTTGCCCGATGTAAACCCGCCGTCAGCATCAACCCGGCGATAGTTATAATTATCGCCCTGTACAGAAAAATTACCGGCATAACCGGCAGGTGGCCCCTGGGTAATAAAGTTAACCGCACCGCCAATGGAGTTACTGCCATACAAGGATGATGCCGGTCCTTTAATAACCTCTACATTTTTTACACCACTCATGTTGATCTCGTAAAGCGAATTATGGTTGAAAATACCGGTAGGGCGGATGGGTACACCATCTTCCATGTACAAATACAAAGCATTGTAAGTGATTGGTTGGCGAATGGCCATTGTATGCTGCTCATTACCTAAATTAACCATATATACGCCTGCAACCTTGTTTAAAAGCTGGTATAGCGCGGTGGCTTTGGTGTCTTTATTACTGTCGAATTGATCTTACTGATGGCAATAGGAGCGTCCTGGCGGGCTTCTCCCTCGCGGCTTGCCGATACTATCACGGGTTGCAGATCGACCGTTGAGGGCGTTAATTGGATGCTTACTTTGTTTGCTGTTAGGCTGATGGTGGCGGTGTTATAGCCAACCATAGTTGCCGTAATTGCTTTTACGTTTGTAGCTATGCTGAACTGCCCTTTACCATTTGTTTGGGTTGTATTACCATCAGCACTAATAGTTACGCTCATTAGCGGCTCGTGTGTATTAGCATCGGTAACAATGCCGGTTATATTTTGGCAAAACGCCGCAGTGGTAAACAGGCTCAGCAAAAAATATAGAAAATATTTTTTCATGTAAGTATATGAGGTCGGAAGTGATCTTCCGGGTTAAGAAAATAGTAAAAACACCTATGCCCATTGGACGATAGCTGAATAAAAAACCTACGAAAAACTTAACCTAATTGCGGAGGGCGAAACACAGCGCCGCTAAATGCAATAGCCAGCGGGCCGTTATAAGGGGTGGAGATGATATTTAGTAATTGGGTGTGGAACTTCATGGTAGTAACCGAACCATAAAACACTTCCTGAAAAAGATTTTTTTGCGATTGGCGCGATTCGTTCTTTTCGGCATCCTGTGCGGCTTTTACTTTTTTCATGAAGTAGCAATGGCCGTTGCAATGCATCCATGGTTTATCCAGGTTCTCGCATAGGGTAGCAGCAATATACTTCTTGTTCAGCTCAAAACCCGCGTACACAAAGTAACGCGAGAAGTTTGCCGATACCAGCGCAAACAATAACAATAAAGCCGTAAAACGATTTAACATTGCGCCGCAAAGGTAATTGCTGCGTGGCGTAAATGCAATTGTTTATTAAAGTAGCAGTGGCAGTTGCGGTAGCAGTAAATCCCTGCCACTTTAAACTGCCACTGCTACTAAAATTATTTATCTCTTTTAAGCGTAGCCCGCAAACTCTTTCCGGCTACGTCGGCAGCAACTACTACCGAGTCGCCGTAGTATTTACCGGTATGTAAAACGGTGTACTTGCCAGCCTTAACGGTAAAGGCAAATTCGTTTCCTGATAAAACACCGTCGGCAATAGGTAAATCACCATCCGGCGATTGTACAGTGCCCGATAACTTTTCGCCATCAACTTTAAAGTTGTAAACCAGGTTAAGCTCGTC
>JACMRC010000323.1 GCA_014376655.1 Mucilaginibacter sp.
TACTTAGGCTCGGTAGCGTAATTGTAAGCAAACTCTAACCTGTATGTTTTTTGCAGATCGCTTTCTGTAATAAAATCATGATGCGCATACTCGGTATAGGCATAGCTGGCATGGAAATTCTCAACGTCATACACCCGTGCAGGTTTCGTTGTATTCACACGCTCTTTATGCACATCGGTAAAATTGATGCTTTTGCGCATGGTATAATCCTCGGCTGCATTTTTTATAGAGTCGCGCTGCTTGGTAGAACTCGCCCCGGATAGTGTTTGCTTTAACGTGATATCAGATTGCGAAGGGTCATACTGCGGTGTATTAACCTGGTTAGACAGGTTTACATAGGTAGGGATCCTGACACCGCTTTTAGCCGGTAAAAAACGACCCATATCCATACTTGCAGATATATCATACCCCTGGTTATTGGTTAATTGCCTATCCTCCATTTTCGAGTCGAGCGCGCCAAACCCTGCGGTACTTTTATTTCCGGATACAGTGATATTGGCAAAATCAGCCAATTTAAAATCGGCACGCGCTACAGCGGCCCAACCTCCCCGGTTATCAAAATCGGTTAAACGTAACTCATCAAACCAAACAATTGCCGCTTTAGCAAGCCCATCATCAACGCCCGATGGCGAGTTATTCCTGTATGGGTTACGGATTCCCAGCATGATCGTTCGTAAACGGCTCAGATCAGGCACACCCATAATCGTGATCCGGTTTTGGCCGCTGGTAAACGTAAACGGCTTATTTATCGGCCATGGCAACCCATTAAACTTGGCACTGTTCCGTGCAACTTTTGCATCAGTTAATACAGATAGTTCAACGTCCAGCGCATTGGCATCAGGCCAGATAGAATTTTCATTAGTTGTATTGGGCTGTGTTACCTTTAAAGGTATTTCATACTCGTAATAGTTATCCTGGTAGTCGGCACCTAACCGCACAAATGCACTTACATCATTATCCTTTAACGGGCTTTGGTTTGCTTCGGCGTGTATAAACATTTGCAGGTGCTTGTACTTGCGCAAATCGTTATAAAAAGTTTTAAATGCAGCCTTCGAGTAGCCGTCTGTTAAATTGGTTACGTTTAATGATAACGATTGCTCATTTAACTGTGTATTGCTTTGCAGGTTATTATAATCGCGTTGGCGGTTAATACCGGGTGGCACCACATACGGTATTGGCACACGTTTGCCATTCTCCTCGATATTTACGGCCTCAACATTCAATACAGAATTATCCAGCGGCGGGTTGGTAATAGATGGGTCGGCAATAACATTCAACGGGTTTTTCTCAGAGTTATAAGCACGCCAGTCGCCGCGTACCAATTGCAGGGTGGCAAAGCGCAGCACCGCACTATCGGCAAAGTTGGTCATGAACATACGCATGTACCTTATAGCCTTAAAATCCTGGATGCCGCCTACGGCCGATTGATAAGCCGTAATAGGTACCCTAAATTGGTACCAGGTAACAGGTTGTGTAGTACCATCGGCCAATTTAACCTGCGATGTTATCTTATCATTAACAAAGTTTTGCCCCACTGCAAGGTCATTAGGGCGCATGGATACCTTGTATTGAAAATACTGGTCGTCCTGGCTCATGTTATTATCGCGATCAATGTCTTCACCATCAGGCAATGAAGTACTGGCCGATGTTTGCAGCCCCAATTGTGCCTGCGATTGCTCCGCTGTCTTGGAGTTACTCTCATTACCGTTATACCGGCTATATCGTTTTAATATATCGGCCCTTGCCGCATCCTGATCAGGGCCAAGGTAATATTGGTAATTATCAGACGATGGGTCATTAGCAAAAGTGTTTGCAGCTTGCGCGTTTAGTATGCCTTTTACCTTTGCAACAGCAGGAGCAAATTTTGTTTGTTCGTCGGCATCGCTTAAGCCGTCAAGGCCTACATCCTGTAGCACGCGCGATGTTGGGTTACTATCAAAAGCATTTACAACAGGCTGCGCTTTTGGCACCCTACCCCAGGCGGTGGTATCTACTGTACTCTGGTCGCCGTTAATAGGCAGTCCATTCTCCAAGCCTTTGCGCCCATCTTTCAGTACATCTTCCGAGATGCTGCCCAGGTTAAAATACAGGTCGCCACCAGCCGAGTTCTTTTTGTAGATAAAAGGGTCCATCACCCAAAACTCTATATATTCCACATTAAGCGCCTGGAAATCATTGGTAGAGATCCCCCTATACATACCCCCCCAGCGCGAGTTTGGATTTTGCAACGTACCATCCTGGTCAATGCCGGTTGTAGTGTAGTTATATGGGCCACGCACGGTTGGGTAAAATGCCAGATCAAGCGTTGACAGGCTTAGGGGCTGGCCGGTAACAGATTGTTTATATGGGAATACTTCTGTTTGTAAGATCTGCCTTGCATAATGATTTGATAGCTGGCTGCGGGTAACACTTGTTGTGCCGGTATTGGTATAAAATATGGGGTCGATATTATAAAAGGCCAATCGCGCACGGTTAAAACCATAGCTAAGGTTATTATACAATTGCGATTCGGGGAATAATTGCGGCGTGGCCGATATTTGCCAGGTATTGGCGCTTTTAACATCAATTATTGATTGGCTGTTCTCAAAATCATCCAGGTATGATGTTCCGTTTTTTGATCCGGCATAATTTAAAACACTCGGGCTGCCCGGCAACAACTGCGCAAACTCGCCGCTAAGTGTTACTGATGACGGGGCCTTGGTATGGATGAAAGGTATCTTATCAACCAACCGTGTCAAGAATCTTGAATTAGAAGCATAGTTAAAATCAAAACCCCAAATGGTATTTGATATAGACTCCTGCCCTATGGCCTCGTTTTGCGATATAGGCTGCTCTGTAAGATGCAATATTGTAGCGCCCAGGGCCAGTTTAGGGCTATAACGATAATCGAACCTTGAGCCGTATAGCGATTTTTGCTGCACACCAAAAAGCTCATTATTTTCTAAATGCACATCAATGGGCTGGCCCGATGAAAGTATTGCTGTGTTAATTACGTTAAGCCGCCCAGCGTTATAGTCGATAGTATAATCAGTACCCTCAACCAATTTTGTGGCACCTGCCGATACCGTTACTGATCCCTGCGGAATATTGATAGCATTTAACTGGTATGAGCCACCGCCGCCTTGCGCCGTATAGGTACCTTTAATAGTATACCTGTTTAGCTTTGGGAAAAATTGTTGTGCTACGGTTTTGGTCGAATCATATAATTGCTGGTACACATACCTGTCTCTAAGGGCCGTTTCGCCTGGGGTGAACTGTTTTGCAAGGTCAGACCCAAATGGTTCAAGCACGGGGAAGATGATCCGTCCGTTTTGCGAGTCGATGGTTGTGCCTTCTAAAAAGTCAAAGTACCCGTCTGATTGTTTTTCACCCTGCTGATTTAAATTATCCAGTCCCGTTAGCTTTAGCCAGAGTTTTGTTTGCGTATTCTGCCCCTCGTCCATAACCGGCTTATCTATACCCGATTTATCATCCAACCGCGCAACGGTCAACCTAAAATTAGTTGAGCTAACCTGGAAAGCATTTAACGAATAGATGTTCTTCATCATCAACTTCCATGTCGGCAGGCTGGTTTTTAGCAAGGTATTTTTTAACAACTTTAAATAAAGCAGCTTAGGTGCAGCGGGGCTTACCGGTATATCGCTTGAAAACTCACCCACCTGGTATTGTTTGCCATTGTAAGTGTATTGGTAGGCTACGGCAAGTACCTCGTCGTTATTTAAAGGATAATTTAAGGAGATATAACCCAGCTGGGGGTGCAGCGTAAACTCTTTGTTCAACGTTAATTTACGGGCGTATGTTAATTTGGCAAAATTGTCTGTACCGCCGGTGTTAGCAAAATAACCAATAAGCGAGTTGGATGCATCATTGGTAAAACGCGCGCTTGCCGGTAAGTTAGCTAACAAGTTGTTGGATTGATCTGCAAAACCCGGGCCCTGGAAACCTGCCGGTAAACCAGAGAAACCTGCACCACCCTGTACCCGCGTTGTATTGTATGGCGTATTTTCACCTAAATCCAATAAACCAACCACGTCGCGCGAGTCGGTAGTGGCATTGGTTCGGTTGGTGGTCCACACCTCAATTTTTGTAATATTAATATTAGAGCTGATAAGCGGAATATTAGCCAGTGCTTTATTATAGTTATTACGGAAAAACTGCGATAAGAAATAGTGCTTGTTAGCTTCGTAATCTGACGCAAGCGCCGAGAAACTGTTTTGTTGCCCCTGGCTGGTAATGGTGATGTTTTTTGATTGCGACCGCTGTTGCGAAAAAATCGACGTTACATCAAGCTTACCAAACTTAAGCTTTGTTTTTAAACCGAACAGTGCCTGCGTACCGGTTATTAACGATGTATTTAACGGCATGCTAACCGTACCTGCCTGTATTTCCTGGATGATCTCGTCCGGGTGGCCCAGGTAGTCCAGTTTTACCTGGTTATCAAACTGGAACTGCGCATCGGTATTATAATCGGTAGAGATCTTTAACTTATCGCCTATGTTACCTGTTAAGTTAAGCTGGATATGCTGGTCGAAATTAAAGTTATACTGTTTACGCTGTTTGGTATTAAACAGCGGATTTTCATTGCTGTTTATTTGGCCGGATAATATCGCCTCGGCAGATCCACGTGGTTTTATATCAATTATCGAGCTGCCAAATATCCGCTCGAAGGTTTGGTTATGTACATTTATTTGCGGTATAAACCCGGGCTGTGTTTGCTGGTACGAATAATTGTCGGCGAGTTTTTTAAAATAGTCGCGATTTTCTTCTCGTTGTTTCAGGTATAAATACTCATTAAAAGTAAGGTAAACCGGCGAGCGGTATAATAAATTACCTATGCGCTCATAAAGCACATAACGGTTGCTAAGCGCATCATACTCAACCGTGCGTGTTACGCCAAACGGTGCCGGATCGAAAATCCCTTGTCGCATTAAGGCGTTGTTTGATTGGGTGCGTTTAAATGGAGCTGTAACTTTTACGGTATCTTTTTTACGAAAACTTGCGGGCCTTTGCTGAGCCACAGCATTCCCTAATCCGCAAAATGCAGTTATAAAAAGTATCCCCAGAAGAAATTTGTAAGTAAAATTCCCTATCACATGCAATAACTAAAATCCCATGTAATTATAAACTTTTTAAGGCGAACTTTATTAGCTGTTCTACAGTTAATGACCCACCATTTTTATTTATTTCTTGTTCCAGTACCTTTTCGGCAGCATTACGCGCAAATCCTAACATTACCAACGCTGCAAGTGCCTCGTCTCTAACGGATTTTATTATAGGAGTAGTATTTAACGTTTCAGATCCTTCTTTACGTAGCTTATCCTGGAGTTCCAGGATAACTCTTTGTGCCGATTTTGGGCCAATTCCTTTTATTCTTTGTATTAACGATACGTTACCATTAATAATTGCTGTTTGGATCTCTAACGGGGTTATTGATGATAACATCATCCTGCCGGTGTTAGGCCCAATGCCTGATATTGATATCAGGTGTAAGAACAATCTGCGCTCGCCCTCATCGGCAAAGCCGTACAAAGTATGCGCATCTTCTTTTACGTGCAGCCAGGTAAATAGTTTGCATCGTTCGGCATCACCCAATAAAGAGTAGGTGTTTACCGATATATTGATATGATAGCCCACACCGCCGGCATCAATAACCACATAAGCGGGGCTTTTAAAAACTAATTTACCATCAATATAAGCGTACATATAATTTAGGTTAAAGCTTAAAGCAGAAAGACCAAAGCTTGATCTTTCTTACTACCGCCAATGTCTGTTTTAATTTAACTACCTCTTCTTTTGCTTTGTGCTTTTAGCTTTCGGCTATTTATTCCCCGCTTTCGCCTGGGCATCAACAACGGCTATGGTTACCATGTTTACTATCTCGCGCACCGAGCTATCTAACTGCAACACGTGTACGGGTTTTTTCAGCCCCAGCAATATAGGGCCTACAGCTTCTGCGCTGCCTATTTCCTGTAAAAGTTTGTAAGCTATGTTACCCGATTCTAAATTAGGGAAGATCAATGTATTGGCCGCTTTGCCCTTTAAGGTCGAGAATGGAAAGTTATCAGCTAACAGATCTGCATTTAAAGCAAAGTTGGCCTGCATATCACCATCTACTATCATATCGGGATATTTCTTATGCAATATGCGCACTGTTTCGCGAGTTCCTTCTGGCACCGGGCCCTCGTTCGATCCAAAGTTTGAGTAGGATAATATGGCAACCCTTGGTTGAATATTGAACCGTTTTACAGACCGCTCTATCAATACCGTAATATCAACGAGTTCATCAACCGTTGGGTTAACATTTACCGTGGTATCGCCAAAAAACACAGGGCCCTTTGCAGTAAGCATTAAGTACATACCAGCTACCCGGCTAACGCCCTCTTCGGTACCAATTATCTGTAATGCCGGTTTAACTGTGGTGGCATAGTTTTTACTTAAGCCTGATATCAGCGCATCAGCTTCACCAAACTGTACCATGCATGAGCCATAGTAGTTCGAGTCCGTCATCAGCTTCCGTGCCTCAAACAAGGTAACACCCCGGCGCTGGCGTTTTTTGAAGTAGTACTGCGCATATTTCTCGCAGTTTACGGCACCTAAGTGCGGATCAATAATTTCAACCTCGCCCAGCTCCAGGTCGTTCTCTTTAATGATCTGTTTTATTTTTTCAACATCGCCCAATAAAATTGGGGTTGCAATACATTCGTCTTTAACAATTTGGGCGGCGCGTAATATCTTGTAGTTATCCGCATCGGCAAAAACAACGCGTTTAGGGTTGCTTTTAGCTATGTTGGTAATGTTGCGCAATAATCTATCATCATCACCAATCCTCGACCTCAACTCTTCGGTATAGGCATCCCAATCAGTGATTACCTTACGGGCAACTCCCGACTCGATAGCTGCCTTCGCTACTGCTATTGAAACCTCGGTTATCAGCCTTTGATCCATTGGCTTAGGAATGATATAATCGCGACCGAATTTTAGGTTCTTGGCATTATAAGCTAGGTTAACCGCTTCGGGTACTGGTTTTTTAGCTATGCCGGCTATGGCTTGCACCGCTGCCAGTTTCATTTCTTCGTTAATAGCGCTGGCACGCACGTCCAACGCGCCTCTAAATATATAAGGGAAGCCCAACACATTATTTACCTGGTTAGGGAAATCAGACCTACCGGTGGCTATAATAATATCCTTACGGGATGTGATAGCCAGGTCGTATGCTATTTCCGGCTCGGGGTTAGCCATGGCAAACACAATGGGGTTTTTAGCCATACCACGCAACATATCAGGCGTAACCACATTCCCTGCTGACAGGCCGATGAAAACGTCGGCACCCTTCATGGCATCAGTAAGCGTATCTATGCCTTTACGCTCGGTGGCAAATTGCAGGCGCATTTCATCAAGGTCGGTACGGCTGGGCGTTATCAATCCGTTGATGTCAAACATCACCAGGTTTTCTTTTTTTACACCTAACGACAAGTATATTTTTGAGCACGATACCGCAGCAGCACCTGCACCATTAATTACCATTTTTATTTTGTCCAGTTTTTTACCCTGGATCTCGCAGGCATTTAACAATGCTGCGCCCGATATGATGGCGGTACCATGCTGGTCGTCATGCATAACGGGGATCTTCATTTCAGCTTTAAGCCTGCGCTCTATCTCAAAACAAGTTGGTGCCGATATGTCCTCCAGGTTTATCCCGCCGAAGGTGGGCTCTAACGCTTTAACTATTGTTACAAACTCGTCAACCGTTTTGGCGTTTATCTCCAGGTCAAATACATCAATATCAGCATAGATCTTAAATAATAAGCCCTTACCCTCCATTACCGGCTTGCTGGCCTCGGGGCCTATATTGCCTAAACCCAATACAGCCGTACCGTTACTTATTACACCCACCAGGTTACCCTTGGCTGTGTACTTATAAACATCGTCAACATTTTCGGCAATGCGTAAACATGGCTCGGCAACACCCGGCGAGTAAGCCATCGTTAAATCGCGTTGCGAATTGGTTGGCTTGGTAGGTACTACTTGTATTTTGCCGGGGCGCCCTTTAGAGTGATAATTAAGCGCGTCCTGCTTACGGTTAGATTTGTCCATGATCTGTATAAAGGCCCAAAGTTAATGCTTTTTTTTAACGGGTATAAAAAAAGCCCGGCTTTTGAGAGTCAAAACCGGGCCTTGTATTGTTTTTTATTATTTATCCCCTGCTTGCTTTTGCAAATGGGTTCAATCGTATTTTTTTGCCTGCAGTAACTTTGCCTGTTTGCTGGCGGTTCCACGCTTTTATCTCGCGTACGTCAAGTCCGTAGTTATCGGCTATAGTTTCAAGGGTGTCACCGTCCTTAGTTGTGTAATAATCCGGGGCCTTTTCCTTTTGGGTTGCCGGTTTTGTGCCTGTTACAGTCGACGCTATTGTTGTTATCATTGCCGGTGTAGCTGATGCTGCCCCAGCTACCGGTTTTAGTGTTGTTACAGACGGTGCTTTTGTTACTACTATTACAGGTTTTGGTGCCGGTGTGGTTACCATCATGGGTGGCGCGGTAGTTTCCAGGTTAACCGCATGATTAATAACCGCGGCCTGCGAAGGTGCCGGTAAGTTATTTAATACGTTATATAGCGCGGTGTAATTTCTTTGCTCGGCACGAGGGATGATCATCCTGCGTGGCAGCGCTTTTGTTCCGTTTACTATCTGCCTTTTATAAGCAGGGTTTAGCAGCGCCAAATCGCCTTGATTAATGTTTAATGCTTTGGCAACATTGTCAAGGCCCACAAACCTATCAACCATAACAGTATCTATCCGACCATTGAAGTTCCAGTTATCGGCTGCAATATTGTGTTTGCCGCCATAATTCATTACATAAGACATTGCGATATAGGCAGGCACATAACTCCTGGTTTCCAAAGGTAAGTACTGGCGGATGGCCCAAAAATCTACCACACCTGCTTTTTCAATAGCATGCTCTACATTGCTTTTACCGCAATTGTATGATGCTATGGCTAACAACCAATCGCCAAACTCCTGGTAAGCATCTTTTAAATAAGCTGCTGCCGCGTAGCTGGCCTGGATAGGATCGCGGCGCTCATCAACATACTCCGTCATGCTAAGGCCGTACATTTTTGCGGTTTGCGCCATAAACTGCCACGGGCCGGTTGCGCCAACTCTTGATACTGCGTTAGGGTCAAGCTTTGATTCAACTATCGACAGGTATTTAATTTCTGTTGGGATACCCGCATCATGAAAGATCTTCTCATAAATTGGGAAATAATATTTTGAAAGGCCCATTACATGGCTCATCTCATCGCGGTGGCGCATGTATAAGTCGATGTATTCCTGTACGTATTCATTATAAACCAACGGCACTTCTTTTTGGATAGAATCCAACCGAAGTTTAAATATCGATCCCGAATAAGCACCAATAGGGGCAATTAAAACCGTATCACGTAATTTTTTTTGTGAATAGGTGCCGCGCATTAAACGGGCAGAGTCCTCAATTGGTAAAGAGTGGGCTTTTACAATTTGCAGTGATACGAGTAGGGTGGCAAAAGTTAAAATCCTCTTCATTAGTTTCGTTAGGGGGTGAGCGTATTTTATTCTTTAAAGCAAAACAATTTTACCAATATATTAAATTTTTAAAGCTCCATGAAATATTTGGAGAAATTCAATAATTCTTGTTCGTTAAAATGTTTGGCTAATAATTGTAATCCTAACGGTAATCCTTTACTATTATTGCCTGATGGTAGCGAAATTGCCGGTACCCCGGTTAACGATGCCTGTACCGTAAAAATATCTGCCAGGTAACTTACTACCGGGTCTGTTACTTCTTTACCAATGCTGTAAGCAGGTTCGGGCGCTGTTGGCATCAGTATAAAATCATACTCTTCAAAAATCTTGTCTGTTTTTTCTTGTATCAGCCTGCGTACTTTCTGCGCTTTGGCATAATATGCATCATAATAACCTGCGCTCAACACAAATGTACCCAGCATAATACGGCGCTTTACTTCTTTACCAAAGCCATCGGACCGTGATTTTTTATAGGTAGTCACCAAATCTGTAGCTGCGGGGCTGCGATAGCCATAGTGTACCCCGTCAAACCGGGCAAGGTTTGATGATGCTTCGGCAGTAACTAAAATATAATAAGCCGGCACTAAATAATCTAAATATTCAAACGCTATCGGTTTAACCGTATGCCCTTCGGCACGTAATTTATCAATAGCATTAATGAGCGTGTTTTTAACTTCAGAATCAACACCGGGGCTTGATATAGATTCTTGCAGATAAGCTATTTTCTTTTTTTCTGTCGATTTCTTTAAATCGGCGGCATAAGCCGGGACAGGTTTTTGAGCTGTGGTACTATCATATTCATCCGCGCCAGCCATTACTTCTAAAAGCAATGCGGCATCTTCTACTGATCGTGTTATTGGCCCTGCCTGGTCGAATGACGAAGCATAAGCTATTAAACCATGCCTTGAAATACGGCCATAAGTTGGCTTCAACCCTACTACCCCACAAAAGGCTGCCGGCTGCCTAACCGAGCCACCTGTATCGGTACCAATGGCAGCATGGCACATACCGGCCTGTACTGCTACTGCCGAGCCACCCGATGAACCGCCTGATACTTTAGTTTCATCGGCATAGTTTTTTACCGGGCCGTAGTATGATGATTCGTTAGATGCGCCCATGGCAAACTCGTCGCAATTGCAACGGCCTATTATGATGGCATCCTCTGCCAGCAAACGTTCAACAATGGTTGCCGAATAAATAGATTTAAAACCTGCTAATATTTTGGATGATGCGCTAACCTTATGATCTTTATAACAGATGTTATCTTTAATAGCGATAACCATACCGGCCAGTTTGCCGGTTTTACCCTGCTTAAGGCGCTTATCAAGATCCTTAGCCTGCTGTAGTGCTTCCTGGCCAAATACTTCGTTAAAAGCATTTAAATGGGCATTTTTTTCTATCTGGCTTAGGTAATCCTTTACCAGTTCTTCAACGGTAATTTTACCGCTTTGCAACCCACCCTTTATCTCGCTTAAAGAAGAATAAAATTTAGCCATGGGCCGAAAATAAAAAACTTATCCGTCGAAACCGAAATTAATTTCAACGGATAAGCTTTATAAGTAATAATATCGAAAACTAAACTTTAGGTTTTTCCTCGTCTTTACTTGGATCTTGGGCGTCTTTAAACTCTTTTACACCTTTGCCTAAACCTTTCATTAATTCAGGTATTTTTTTACCTCCAAATAATAGCAATACTACTATCAGAATGACAAATACTACTGGACCATCTAATCCCATAATTTTAATTTTTTAATAATTGATTTATATTATTCTTTGGTTGTTTTAACAGGCTCAGATACGTGAGTTGCTGGCTCATGGTTTTCTGTTACGCCATTATAATGGTTGTAAAGATCAGGATTGCTTTCAGGCGTACCGTCATAATGCTCAATATGGTCTGTAGCAACGTGGCTTTCGCCGGCAGGTATGGTATTTGCTACGCCACCTGCAAGCGGTGTTTCTTCGGCTTTGCCATCAACATTATCTGTAGAGTGCTCTGCAATTAAAGGAGTTTCTTCGGCTTTAACCGGCTCTTCCTTCTTTTTATCATAGTTATCTATCTGGTTGTTTATCTCACGTTTAACACCTTCCGACGCGTCTTTAAAATCACGGATACCTTTACCTAACCCTTTTGCAAGGCCAGGTAATTTATCGCCGCCAAACAACAATAATGTCACAAATAGAATGAGCATTATCTCCGGGGCACTAAATTCAAAAAACAAAAAAACTGGACTAAACATATTCTTTTTATTAAAGTTACAAATATAAACAATTTAAATATTACAGTTGGCTACTTGTCTGAAAGCCAAATTTTAGGGTTTAAAGGTGTGGTTACTCTGTATATCGAAAAAGTTACCTGTGTTTCGCCAACTGTTGTATCTGTTGCTACCACGCCTATAGTTTGTTTGGTGCTTACTTTTTGGCCCGACGACACGGATGTTGACCTTAAATTACTATAAACTGTTGAGTACTCACCATGTTTTATAATTACCAGCCAGGTACCTAACACGTTTCGTACAGTTGATACCGTGCCATCAAATACGGCCCTTACACCCGCGCCATCGTTTGTGCGGATATCCCACCCGGTGCTTTCGCTTTTAATGCCTTCTGTCATGAAGGTGCCAAATCCCTGAGCAATTTCGCCATTAGCAACCGGCCATGGTAATCGGCCTTTATTACCCAAAAAATCATTGGATAACTTTGCTGCCTCTGGTGTCGAATTGTAAATTTCGCTATTGGTTTTGCGCGGAGCAACTTTGGCTGCCACAGCTACCTCGGCTTTGTCTTTACCTGCTGCCAATGCCGCCGCTTTAGCTTTTGCCGCTGCTATCCTTGCTTCTTCTTCGGCCTTGCGCCTTGCTTCTTCTAATAAGGCATTAATTATTTGCTTGCTTATTCTTGATCTTTCCCGGTTTCTGGCCTGATACGCAGACAGCAATTGCTTTTCTTGTTTAGAAAGATCTTTTGCTACCTGCGATTGGTTATTCCTTTCTTTACCCAGAGTTGCTTTCTCTTTCTCCTGGTCTAACAGTAACGTATGTTTCTGCTCCTTAGTTTTATCTAATTCAACTATTTTAACATGCAGGTCCTTTTGTTTACCTTCTATTGATGCCGCTTGCCTTTCGCGATAGGTAGCAAATTGCTGTAAATACTTTAAGCGCTTATATGCCTGGTTAAAATCCTTCGACGCGAAAATAAACATCAGTTTATTATACGCACTCTGATTTCGATAGGCAAACAACACCATATCGGCATACTTTTTCTTTAACAGGTCAAGCTGGCCTTGTAAAGTATGCACAGTACTTGTATTTTCTGAGATCTGGCTATCAAGATTCTTAACCTCGCTGGTTATTACGTCGATTTTTTTCTCGCGCAGGGCAATTTGCGCTTTTAATATGCTAACCTGTTTTAAGGTAGATTTTTTATTGCTTTGGGTTTCCTGTAGCTGGCGGTTAAGCTGCTCCAATTCGTCGTTTATCCTGTCGCGCTGCTTTTTAAGCTCGTTGCTGCTTTGCGCGCGTGTGGTTACGGCTGCAAAAACAAGTATAAAAAAGAATAGTACTTTTAAAAATTTCATCCGGTCCAAAAATATCATTTTTATTGTGCCGGTGTATATCTTTCCGGAATATTGAATGGATATTCTAATTGCTGATCAAAATCAACCTTTGTATACCGCAAATTAGCCTGTATTTTTTTATCCTGAATGGTAGACAAAATATCTATCTGCGATGGCACCAGCCTGTTGCTTGCCTGTATAAAAGCGCTGTTATTTACCAGCAAAGCCTGCGCCGCGCCTGTATTTGATAAATTGAACTGGGTTACCCGCATATTGGTGCCCAACATCAAACTGTAAACCAACTCATCCAAACTGCCCGATAAAGTAACATTCCCAAAATCGGATGTGATCCGGCTCCGTTCTGTTAAAACCTCGGGCATGGCATTGCCAACCAATAAAGCTTCGATAGTTTTATAATTAACCTGCCTGCTGGCGTATTGATAAATAAAACTAAAAGGTTTTTTAAGATATAATCCCTGTAGTTTATTTATCACCTTAATACTATCGGGCGTGATAACTGCCCGGGCAACTTCTAAACCTAATATGGCAGTAACAGAAACCCATATCATTTTACCCTTATTAATACGGATATTTAAAGTAACGTCGTTATTGTCGCCATTAATATCCAGCTTGGTGCTGGCCCTGCCGCTAAAAGTATTAAAATTTACCTGGCGGCTTTTTATAAGTGCCAGTTGGCTTTTTAACGAACTCAAATCGGGCGGTGTAATGGGGATAGTAACCGTATTTGCTGTTTGTGGCGGTGACTGTACTGTGGTTGTTGCGGGTGCTTGGGCATTAGTTGTTGGCATTGCCTTTTTACGCACTTTACAACTTACAATTGCCAACAGGCAACAAACTATTAATAACCTATTCGCTATATTTCTTCTCATTTATCTTTCGATCTAAAGCCGGCGAATTACCGCCATATTCTTTGGCTTTTTTCCAGTTTTGTACGGCCGCGTCCGGGTCGCCTAAGTAAAACAAAATGTCGCCATAATGTTCTGTTTGTGTGGCGCTTTTATTTTTGCTGTGGGCCAGTGCTTTTTCCATCCACAATTTAGCCTCTTTATAATTTTTTTGTTTGAATAGTATCCAGGCATAGGTATCTTCAAAAGCAGCATTGTTGGCCTCCAGCTCGTTAGCGTGCTTAGCCATCTGGGCCGATTTGTCTAACTGCTCGCCTCTTAATGATAAATAATAAGCGTAGTTATTTAAAGTGTACTTATTATCCGGGTTATAGCTTAGTGCCTTATCATACGCATTATCAGAATTTTTAATATCCTGCATGGCATGGTAACAATCGCCCAGTTGCGAGTAACTTGCTGATAACAAGTCCTTGTCCTGAAACTCTAACGACGTTGTATTTTTTAAATAGCTGATGGCTTTTTTATAATCCTTTTTTTGCAGCCAGGCAGCACCTAAAAAATAATTCATCCAACCCTGGTTAGGGAAGAATGATAACGCTATTTCGCCATCACGTATCACACCGTCCATATCATTATTATTCCGTTCTATGCGCACCAACTGCTCGCGCGTTTCGTAGATCTGCCCGTTCAATGCTATCGATTTTTCATACGCTGTTTTTGCTTCGTTATTTTTTTCGCTTTGCACCAATACGTCGCCGTATAATGCGTAGGCCTTAGCTTCGGCAGGATGGATACTGATAATAATCTCGCACAACTGGAGCGCACTGGCAAGCGCACCGGCACGTGTAGCGGGTTCGGTAAATTTGGGAAAGTAACCAACTACTATCCTCACTTTTTGGTCGATACCCAAATCTGGCAAAGCAAACGCCGCTTGCAGCTCTTTAAAACTGGCATCGTTATCTTTTTTCTCGCGATAGCTATCAGCCAGCGCCAAATGTATCAATGGGTCGTTAGGGTCAACGTTTTTGGCTTTCTCTAACACCTTGAATGCTTTATCGGTGGCATTGTTCGAGTTATAAATTTCGGCCAGTAACCGGTAATATTTTATCTGGTTTGGGTTAGCGGCTATCATTTGCTCCAACCCGGCAGCGGCCTTATCAACCTTGCCTTGCTTTAAATAAATTTTTTGGCGGTTTAAAATCAGCTCATCATTAACCCCGGTAATTTGCTCTACCTGGTCGTAAACTTTCAGGGCATCATCATATTTGCTTAGAAGGGTATAAGCATTGGCTTTATCGTAATAGTAATCAACACGCTCGGGGTTTAGCCTTATCAATTGGTTAAATACATTGTCTAATTTAGGCAGATCGTTGCTTTTTTCGTAAACGTCGGCAAGGGAAGACCAATACCATTCATTATCAGGCTTAACAGTTACGGCTTTCTCCAACAGCGGCTGTGCTTCGGTATATTTATTTTGCTTTTTTTTGATATTAGCCAGCTCATAAAGCGAGGCATCATTGGCCGGGTCGATAGTCAGGATCTTATTAAACAGGTCAACAGCTTGGACGTTGTTCTCAACTGTTTTTTCTTTAAGCGCGGCAAAGAATAGATTCGCTACCGCATCAGTATCTGCGCCTGATGATTTAACGGGCTTAGGGCCCTGGGCGTAGGTGTGAAGAGTCAAGAAGCAAGAGGCAAGAAGCAAGAAACTTGTTAGTTTAACAGTTTTACTTAGTGGTTGATATGTATAAGTGCTTTTCAATATCTTAACTCTTGATTCTTATATCTTGACTCTAACGATTATCCTTTAATAAATATAGCTTTTAAACCTTTCCATTCAAAACTCAATGCCGCCGCGCCGAATATTAACAACAACGCATTGCCTATAAATATGTTGCGGTTAAATACATAGAAAGATAAGTAAACGAATATTACAGCCGAAACTATATAAGCCAGGTTCTTTTTTAAGTTATAAGGGATGGGGTAATTTTTTTGTCCCCAGATGTACGATAATATCATCATGATGGTATAAGCTACCAACGATGTCCACGCAGATGCCATATAACTGTATTTGGGTATAAACAATACATTCAATATTATAGTTGCCACAGCCCCGATACATGATATGTACAGGCCGTAGCGCGTTTGGTCTGATAATTTATACCACACAGATAAATTCATATATACGCCCAGTGCAACATAGCCAAACAATAAGGGTGGTACTACATCCAACCCTACCCAATAGTCTTTATTATTTACGTAATGTTTTAATATTTCGATATTGGCTACTACACCCAAAAACATTACACACATGGTAATAACGAAGTAGTCCATTATTTTGGAGTATGTATTACCCGCATTCTTATTTTTTGCGTGGCTAAAAAAGAATGGCTCGGCACCCATTCTAAATGCCTGGTTAAACAAGCTGGCAAAGATAGACAGTCTTGCGCAAGCCGAATAAACACCAACTTCGTGCTCGCTTATATTTGTCGGTAACAACTTGCCTAATAATATTTTATCAAGGTTTTCATTTACTATATAAGATAGATTGGCTATTAAAATGGGCCCGCTGTAAATTAGCATTTGCCGCGCCATTGCTTTGTCGAACTTTAACTCTAATTGAAAAAGTTCCGGCAATAACATTAACAGGGTGACAAAGCTGGCTATCAAATTTGACAGGAACGCGTAAACCACCCAGCCATGCACATACCAGCCGGATAACCACTGCCAACCTGAAATTTGATGCTTTATCCAATAAGGGATAAGTATAATGAATACGATATTAAACGAAAAGGTAATAACAATATTTACAACTTTAATTGCACCGTACCTTAACGGGCGGCCATCTGCACGCAGCCTGGCGAATGGGATTACGCACCAGGCATCAAGTATCAAAATGCCGATAAAGTATTTTATATAAAGCTCGAAATCGTTTTGAGGGATATCCTTCCCGATTTTTATTAACCCGGCTAATGTATGCGTAAACGGAACAGTTAGCAATAGAAACCCGATGGATACGGTCAATATCACCCAAAAACCATTGTTATAAACTTGCTTCTTATTATCAGGGAACTTATTTAAATACCTAAAAAAGGTCGTCTCCATACCAAACGACAAAAATGCCTGGAAAATAGAGGCATAAGCAAACATGGTACTGAAAATACTGTAAACTTTGGGCAGGTATGCCGCGGTATAAAGCGGGGTGAGAAGCGAGCTTAACAGCCGTTGCACTATGGTACTTAAACCATAAATGGCGGTTTGCCCGGCAAATTTTTTAGCTGTTGACAATAGTTAATGTATTATAATCTATAGCGATGGTTATTTAGATAACCCCCGTTTTAATACTTCAAAATTAAGATAGTTTTTTAATTGGCCCTCATTAGTTTCAACAGCCGTTACTTCGGCATCTTGCGGGCCTTCGTTGCACCAGTCTAAAAACATATCAAGCATGGTGGGTTCGCCTTCAGCTTCGATTATTACATCGCCATTAGCTTCGTTTTTAATTGTACCGCGTACGCCAAGTTGGTCGGCTACTGCTTTGGTTGCTGCCCGGTAAGATACGCCTTGTATTTTGCCTTTAACTGTAATATCCAGATGCTTCATAAGTAAGTCAAAAGTAAAAATTAAAAAGGCAAAAAAATAGCGATGGGTTTAAACTCATCGCTAATTAAGAATATTACAACCAATATAAATAGCTTATATCAGCCTTTGCACCTTCGTTTCAGGCGTTATCTTTAAATCATCCAGCCCAGTTATAAGGTTCAGTCCGGGGGTTTTACCAATATCCAGCGTTCCTTTTTCCTTGTCGATGCCTAAATAGCTTGCGCCATTAATTGTGGCCCAATTTAAAAGCCGTTGGGTAGTTAAGTGCGGGAATTTATTTTGCAGCGTACGCATTTCGCTTAGTATACAAAGCTTATTGTTTGATGCAAGGCTATCTGTACCCAAAGTAATATTAAAGCCCTGGTCTAAAAACAGATCTACTTTAGGCAGCGTGCCTTCAATATATAAATTGGCATTGGGGCAAAAGCACCAGTGGATGCGACGGTCAAACCGTTTTATAAAGTAAATATCCTTTAAATTAGTGCAGGTATTATGCACCATTAATATATCCTGCTTGGCGGTTAATAGCGGTATGACAGATTGCAACGAGTTACGTGCCTGTGGTTTAAAATAGCTTATATCAATACCAAAATGAGCGTACAGATCATTAAAGCTACCCAGCTTGTAGCGGTAAAATTTATTCTCGTCCTCGCACTCCTGGTTATGTATGCTAATTAGGTTTTTATTTGCATTGCTGTCGCAATACTTCTTTATCAGCTTAAATAATTCTTTTGATACCGAGTAAGGCGCGTGCGGCGTTACCGAGCACGATTGCGGTTTAAACTGCGCCATTAGCGCTAAAGCGTTATTAAATGTCTCTTCGGCGCGGGTTGGTATAAAGGCAAAAGTTTCTACAAACGTATGGTAGTATAATTTGCTTTTGGCTTTAAGCGCTACGGTAGCGTTGCTGTTTGATATATCGCCAACGGCAACTATGCCGTTTTCATACATATCATTATCGGCCTTAAGGGCTGCCGCCTCAATTTCTTTGGGGTCAGAATTGCGCAACTGTTGTATACCTTTTATAAAATTTACCAACCCTCCACTTTCAGAAATTTTACCGTGTAGGTGCGACAACTCTACATGGCAGTGCGTATTGATAAATCCGGGGCAAATAATACCCTTAAGATATTCTACAGACGCAGGGTCTGCGCCGGCAGGGATTTGGTCTGAAACTGAAATGATCTTACCCAGATCATCCACAGCAATATAACCATCTTTAATTGGATCGGCACTAATAGGAAAAACGTAATCGGCTCTAAAAATTTTCATTTACTATAACTTGCAAGTTACTCACCCCGTTTATCACGCATTAAATTAATACATTAACTTTTGGTTATTGTTTTTAACTAAATGATTTAAAAAGATAGATTTTTTATTTTTCGTACTTTTGCAGCGTGATTGCTGAAAAAGAAAAAATTGATATCCGTAGCCTGAGCCTGGAAGCCTTGCAGAAGCACTTTATCCAAATGGACGAAAAAAGCTTCAGGGCTAAACAGGTTTATGAATGGTTATGGAAAAAATCTTCGTTCTCGTTTGACGAGATGAGCAATATTTCAAAAGAACTTCGCACTAAACTTGCCGACAACTTCGTCATCAACAATGTACAAATAAGTAATTCACAGTTTAGCGCTGATAAAACTATAAAAAATTCTTTCATTTTACATGATAAGCATTTAATTGAGGGCGTTTTAATTCCGACAACGGGCAGAATGACCGCCTGTGTATCATCGCAAGTGGGTTGCAGCCTTACCTGTAAATTTTGTGCTACAGGATATATGGAGCGTAAACGCAACCTAAATCCTGACGAAATTTACGACCAGGTTGTACTTATTGATAAGCAGGCCCGCGAAAATTACGACCTTCCGCTAAGCAATATTGTTTACATGGGTATGGGCGAGCCGCTGCTGAATTATAAAAATGTTATGGACTCGATAGAGAAAATAACATCGCCCGAAGGGTTAAACATGGCGGCTAAGCGCATAACGGTATCAACCGCAGGTATTGCCAAAATGATAAAAAAACTGGGCGATGATGGTGTTAAGTTTAACCTTGCCCTGTCATTACACGCGGCGAACGACGAAAAGCGTAATACCATAATGCCCATTAATGAGCAAAACTCGTTAAAAGCATTAGCCGAGGCCCTAAAATATTATTACGCCAAAACCAAAAATCCGGTAACGTACGAATACATAATTTTTGACGGCTTTAACGATAATATTGAAGATGCCGAAGAACTGGCCCGTTTTTGCAAACACCTGCCCTGCAAAGTAAATATCATTGAATATAACCCGATATCAATGGCGGCCTTCATTAACGCCGGCGAAGATAAAGTAGAAGCCTTTGCCGACCACCTGCGTAAGCATGGCGTAAACGTACACCTGCGCCGCAGCCGTGGTAAAGATATTGATGCTGCGTGTGGGCAGTTGGCTATTAAAGAGGGGCAGTAGGTCGAGGCGGTCTTTTTAGATTCAGCTAAAAATCAAGTTGTGCTATGTTTACTTTTATTTAAATTGTATTTTTGTTTATATGCCAACAGTTTTTGAAAAAAACGGGTACAGGTTTTTCTTTTATAGCAATGAAAATAATGAACCCCCTTCATATACATGTAAGCAAAGACAATGCAGAAGCTAAGTATTGGATGATACCCAATCAGGAAGAGGTTTACTCTTACGGGTTTAAGCTTAGAGAGAGAAAAGAAATAAGAATATTAATAGCGGAAAATGCAGATAAAATCATTGAGAAGTGGAATGAATTCTTCAAATAAGCTTCTAAAGGACGAAAAGGTAATTAACAAAAGATCTTCAGATCCTTTTGAGAAATTGATATTTGAAAAGGGGTTACGCATTAGACAAATAATGTCTGATAAGAATCTAAATACAATGGTTATCCTCCTCAACAATGGGCATGCCTTAAAAATCCCCATAAATCATTTTAAAAGTTTAAAAAATGCTACCCAGGTCGACTTGGACAAATGGGAATTAATTGGTAATGGTATTGGCATACATTGGCAAAGTATTGATGAGGACCTGTCTTTAAAAGGACTCATTAAAGACGCAGCACTCTCTTCCATTTTACATCGTTTAGAAAGCAAAAAGGATACCCAAGAGTTATCGGTGCTATAAGTTTATTTTCTTTAACTATTTAAAAGTGCAACTAAGCAGTTCGCCGACCTGATCTAATGCACCTTTGGTACTAACTCATCTGTATATTTAGGCTAATTTTCTTACCTTAATTATAATGTCCCGCCCAGTTACCTGATATTCCACTTTCGTAAGTGTAATACACTTGTATTTTCCATATGTTTATTAAATAATAAATTTAAACGAAGGATTTCTTCCCCATTAGCGTCTTATCACTATATACACTTAATTGACAGAGCAGGAACTTATAGTCGGCATGCTTAAAGGCAACCAAATTGCCTTTAAAACTGTAGTTGATACCTATAAAAAAATGGTATACAACACGGTATTGGGTTTTGTGCAAAACCTGCACGATGCCGAGGACGTTACGCAGGATGTTTTTATTAAGGTGTACGAAAACATTGGCAGGTTTAAAGGGCAAAGCAAGCTAAGTACTTGGATCTATCGCATAAGCATAAGGCAGGCTACAGATTTTTTGCGGTATAAAAGCCGTAAAAAACGGGCCGGTTTTTTATCAAGCTTGTTTGGCGATAATAACGAGTTGCTGCATGAGCCTGTTGATTTTGCGCACCCTGGCATACTGGCCGAGAATAAAGAACAGGCAGCTATATTATTCAGTGCGATAAACAAACTGCCCGAAAACCAGAAAACGGCTTTCATCCTGCAAAAGGTACAGGACCTGAGCCAGCAAAAAATTGCCGAGGTTATGGAGTTAAAGGAGGGCGCGGTTGAATCATTATTAATGCGCGCTAAGGTTAACTTAAAAAAATCATTGAGCACCTATTATTCATCATTATGAAAAACAACCAGGATATAGAAAAAGCGGTACAGCAAACGCTGAATAGTTTGGACAGTTTACAACAACTGGAAGCAAACGAGTATTTGTACGCTAAGATCAAACAGCGTATGGATAACACAGCTAAAGTTGTCCCGATGAATTATAACCGGGTTATGTTGCGCCTGGCGGCAGTGCTAATTTTATTTATAGGCATTAATGGGGTTAGTTTTTATGTTTTAAAGCATAGCAGCGTGCATGCCACCCAAACAACATCGGGTGCGAATGCATTTGCCGATGCTTATAACCTTAACAAGAATACAGATAGTTATTAAACACTTTTTTATGAAGAGTTACAGGATATTTATTGTTGTTGTAGTTGTACTGATACTTGTAAACTGCATTGTGCTTGGTGCATTTTGGTACCAGCAGGATAAACAGCACAGGCCGGATGGCCCGCCGCGCGCCGTTAACACTTACTTGATAAAAGAGCTAAGTCTAACTGCCGATCAGCAAAAAACGTATGCCGGTATGGTTAAGGCACATTTTGAGTTTACCCGCAAATTAAACCAACAAAACCGCCAACTGCGCGATGAATTTTTTAAAAACATAAAATCAGCGGTATTAGATACTGCTGCGGCAAACGCTACCGAAAGAAAGATTGGCACTATACAAATGATGTTAGACACAGCGACGCTAAATCATTTCAGGCAGTTCAGGAAGATCTTAAATGCTACCCAGCAGGATAAGTTTGACCATATCATTCAAAACGCCCTGCACATGATGGGTGGCCCCCCACAAGGCAGGCCGGGTATGCACCACGGCCCTGATGGAATGCCGCCACCGCCCGATGGGCAAGGCCCTCCGCCCGGGCAAGGACCACCACCAGACGGACAGGGACCACCACCGCCGGGAAATTAATTTTTCGTTTTTTAAAGAAATCGAGTTACTTTAATAACATGAAACTACAAACCGGTTACCTGGCCGATTTCTTGTCGTTACTCTTCCCGCAGCTTTGCCCGGCTTGCGGTACGGAGCTGGTGGCTCATGAAAAAATAATTTGTACCGATTGCCATTATAATTTGCCGATAACCAATTTTCATTTACAGGCCGATAATATTGTTGCGCAACAGTTTTGGGGAAAGATAAATTTAGAAACCGCTTATGCTTTATACTACTTTACCAAGGGCGGCAAAGTGCAAAACCTGATGCATCATTTTAAATATAATGGCATGCAGCAAATTGGTAACCTGTTGGGTAATATAGCCGGTAATCAACTCCTAAAAAACGAAAAGTTTGCGGGTGTTGATTATATTATACCAGTACCGTTGCATAAAAGCAGGTTAAAAGAACGCGGTTATAACCAAAGTGCCTGCTTTGCCGAAGGCCTTGCCGAAAAGCTAAACGGCGTAGTTGAAGAAAATAACCTAATACGTACCCGCGCCACCGAAACACAAACCCACCGCTCGCGCTTTGCCCGGTTTGAAAATATGCAGGAAGTATTTATGGTTGTAAACCCCGATAAACTAAAAAACCAGCATATACTGCTGGTTGATGATATTGTTACCACAGGCTCAACGCTTGAAGCTTGCGCCATACCCCTACTTAAAATTCCCGGATTAAAATTGAGTATTGCTACTATTGCGTATGCAGAATAGCTAATTGGTCATTAGTCAATGGTCATTAGATACAAATGACTAATGCCTATTGACCAATGACTAAACTATTGCTTCTGGAACCTGCTTAGTTTTTCGAATAATATTTTTGGCTCGAATGGTTTTAGTATGTAATCATTCATACCTGCATTACCTATATCGCCCATTTGGCTGGTTAGCATTGATGCTGTTAGCGCTATGATAGGCAATTGTTTAAAGTAAGGCTCGGGCTTATTACGGATAATTTGAGTTGCTTCTAAACCGCCCATTTCAGGCATGTGGATATCCATCAATACAACATCGTACTTATTGTTTTCAACCTTGTTCACCGCCTGAACGCCGTTTTCGGCAAAATCAATGGTAGCACCCCATTTGGTTAAAATTTTGTTGATCAATAACCTGTTTATCTGGTTATCGTCAACCACAAGTACACTTATGTTTAATCCTGTTTCCACGTTGTTGTTATTATTATTCTTGTTGTTTGTTTTATTAAATGTTATTGTAAACCAAAATGTAGAACCTTTACCCGGCTCGCTATCAACATTCACTCGTGAGTCATGCAACTCTATTAACCGTTTACTAATTGCCAAACCTAAACCTGTACCGCCATATTTACGGGTTGTACTTGTATCGGCCTGTTTAAACGACTCAAATATCGTATTTAATTTATCACTTGCTATACCTATGCCGGTATCTGTTACAGAAAACCTTATCCGTACATTTTTGCGGGTTTGGTCTATAACAGCAA